>JAPKGY010000016.1 GCA_026647385.1 Phycisphaerae bacterium
ATGCTGGTAAGGGCTCATGGTGCCCGGATCAACATTCAGGTAGGGGTCGAATTTCTGCAGGGTGACCGAGAGACCGCGGGCCTCGAGCAGGGTCCCCACAGTCGCGGCGGCGACCCCCTTCCCCAGTGATGAACAGACCCCGCCGGTCACAAATATGAATTTGGTCACATGCCGTCGAGGGCGCCCCATCGGCGCGCCAGGCCGGCAAGGAATTCGATGACCAAGGCCATTACCAGCGTCAGCACAAACTGCGTCACCGCATGCTCGCGCCAGAAGATCGATCGAATGCGAATGATTATCCACGCGGCGGCGCCAAAGGTAAAAGCGTATAACCCGATCCGTCCGCCGATCGGCAGACTCTGCAAGTCGACGGCCAGGCCCAGAAGCCACGCCCCGATGGCGGCCTCGGGCCACGGGCCCCAAAGGGCATAGAAGACGGCCAGAACAAACATCCAGTTGGGGCGGATGGTGCCGTGGATGGTCATCACCTGAGCGATCGTCGTTTGACAGACGAGCGTGACGACGGCCAGGATGACGAACGTACTCCATCGCATGCCAGTCCGCCGGTTCAGGAGGCGACGCGGGTAGCCGGGCCGGCCATCGGCACCGGGGTGGGATTGAGGATCATCAGGATGGCGGTGGCGGCCGCGAGCTGAACGCGCGGATCGTTCTCGTTCTCCATCATCTGTTTCAGGGCGGGAAGGGCCTCATGCCGGCCAATCTGGCCCAGGGCAAGTGCCGCCATCGAACGAACCCGCATCACCTGGAGTTCCGGTGGATCGTCGGCAACGTCGCGCCGCGGCTGATTCCAGGTCAATGACTGCAGGGCGAGATCGTACCCGTCCTCGCAACCCTGCATGCCAAGCGCACGAGCCGCCGCCAACCGGGCCTCGATGTAGGGCGCGTTTCGGAGCCGGGCCCGCAAAGCGGACCGCACCTGCTCCGTATCCACCCGGCCGAGAGTCAGCAGGGCAAACGGCTGCTTGAACCCGCGTCCGCCGAAGGCGTCGTGCAGGAACTGTTCGATCGCCCGGGAGTCGCCCAGCAAGGCCATCGCCTCGAACGCCTGGAGGCGAACACCCTCGTCGTCATCGGCTGTCGATGCCCGGGCCAGAAGAGGTATGACACTCTTATTGCCGAGCCGCCCCATCGCCAGGGCGGCGTTACGCCGGACGGCCGGGTCGGCGGCGCTCGTCAGGGCGTCGCGCCACGCCCGGCGGTGACTGGAATCCCCCAGTCTTTCGAGCGCGAAGCACGCAGCCACGCGCACGCTGCCGTCGAGGTCGCGGGTCAGCGTTTCAACCGCCGGTCGCGCGTCGCGGTCCCCCAGGTCACCCAAGGCCATACAGGCGGCGAACCGCACCCCCGGGTGCTCGTCCTTGATCCCCTCCCGCAGGAAGAGGCTCGACTGGTCGCGCATGACCTCGGCCATGGCCTCCATCGCCTGGGCGCGAACAGCCGGGTTATCCGGGAATCGGGCGGCGGCCCGCACATATTGGCTCGCCCGGTCGCGCAGGTCGTCTTGCGGGATGCCGGGGGTCCCGCAGCCGAGGGTCACAGCCAGCAGAGCCCAAACCCCCCCGCCGCACAGCCGGGTCCGAATGTGTCGCCTCATCACAACGACCTCCATGCTCAGCGACCACGGTCCGATGTTTTCGGCCGCCGTGGCCCGAGGACCCGTCGGGCGGCTGCATCCAGCAACCCCAGCGCGGATACCAGTCCGCAAATCGCCGCGAACACGTCCCCGTGCAGGCTGTAGAACGTCACGCGCGGATCGATCCGGAGGACGGTCTGGCGAACGCCCATGCCGCCGGCCCGCGGATGTTTCAGCGAGTCACTCAGAACGTCGTGCCACGTCCCGTCCGGACGAATGAATCCGCTCACGCCGGTGTTTACCGAGCGCGCGACCGGCACGCGGTTCTCGACCGCCCGGAAGGCGCAATTGACCAGGTGCTGCGGCTGCTGCGCACCGTGCCCGAACCAGCCGTCGTTGCTGATGTTCAACATGAAGTCCACCCGTTTGCGGCCGTCATCGCCGCCGACGAACCGGCGGAACCGGTACGGGATCACGTCCTCGTAGCAGATCGTGATGCCGAAGCGGTACTGGCGCGCGTCGCCGCGCGGTTTCATCGTGAAAACGGTATAGCCGGCTCCGGGCGTCAGGGAATACTCCCGGCCGCCGCGCCCCCACGGGTTGAAGTCGCTGTCGTTGAGCCAGCGGTAAAGCCAGAACAAGGCCTTGTTGTAGCGGAACGGCACGTATTCGCCGAAAAACACAAGGTGGATCTTGTCGTACCGTTCGGGCTCAGCCACGCGCGGAATGTAAACGTACGCGGAGTTGTAGTTGTGGACCGCGGGATAGGACCCGGGCGGCTGCGGCTCCTTGCCCATCGCTCCGACGACCAGGTACGTATCCGTTCCGTCCACGCGTTTGCGGAATTCCTCGTGATCCTGCTCGTACACCGCCCGGTGCGAACGCCCCTGCTCGTTCAGGCAGGTCGTCCACGGCGTCTCGGGCAGGACGACCATGTCGGGCTGGTCACGCAGGGCCTCGTCGACCATTCGCATGTACCGGCGAACTTTGACGTCGTCGGGAACGTCGTTGGCGTTGAGGCTCGCCTCCAGCAGAAAATCGCCCTGAACGACGGCGATGGTCGGCCCGTCGACGAGTTCCTCCGTCGCGAGTCGATACCGGCCATAAACCACCGTGGCGGCGATCAGCACGATCGCCAGACCGATGCCGCGCCACGCGGGTATCGGTAGCGACGTGGGCGTCGTACGCGGCTGCCGGGTCCAGACGACCGCCAGATCGACGAGGCAGCCGTTCACCACCGCCAGCACGAACGTCAGACCGTAAACGCCCGCCAGGTCGGCGATCTGGATCATCGTCACGGCGTGGATCTGGCTGTGGCCCAGCAGAAACCACGGAAAACCCAGCGGCCCGTGCGAGCGCACCCATTCGACGGCGGTCCACAGGACCGGAAACGCGATGACCGCCGGGACGCGCCGCCTGCGATAGAGATGCCGAATCAGCCACGAGGCCAACACAAAGTACGTCCCGAGGTGGATCGACAGGGCCACGTAACCCTCGGGGGTCACGATGAACAGCCAACGAAGGTGCACGAGGAAAAACAGCACCCCGAGCAGCAATGACGCCAGATGTACGTGAAGCGTTCGCCTGGCGTTGCAGACAGCCAGAATCCATGGGGCGAACGCGACGAAACCGAAAGGCCACCAGGAGTAAGGCTCGAACAGGGGCAGGCTTAGGACGAGCGTGGCCAGCGCAAGTGCATAGATCGGCCAGCGGTCCGCCAATCGACGCTGCTGGTCCAACCGCGGCGGCCACCAGGGGACGCGCTCCCGCTCGCCCGCCCGTGAGCCGCGTTTTCGTTTTGGGGAAGATGACCGCTTCACACTCAGGGATCCGTCCCCGAACTCGCTCAAATCGCCCGCCACCCGGGCGAGACCATTCTACCCGCAATCCTGCCAACAGCCCCCATCACGCCAAAACGCACAGCCCAGCCTCGTTCCAGGACCGTTTCGGCGGTTCCGTAATGAATCGCGTTTGACGGGTGGCATGGGTCGTCCGGGCGACTCGCCGTGGCGAGCCAACCTGCTAGCCCGGGACGCCTGCGGGCAGGACCCCGCCACGAACCGCGTACCGGGGGCTCGCGCCGGCCGCCTTGCGTCAACTCACCGATCCCCAAAACCCCTCGGGTGCGATTCGTGCCACCGCCAGGCCGACGCCACGATTTCCCCGACATCCACGTAAGCCGGCTCCCAGCGGAAGGCCTTGCGAATCCGGCCAGCGTCGGCCACCAGGACCGGCGGATCGCCCGGGCGGCGCGGGCCCTCTTCGACCGCGATCGGTCGACCCGTCACCCGCCGGGCAGCCTCGATGATCGCGCGAACGCTCTGGCCCTGGCCCGTTCC
The DNA here is from genome assembly GCA_026647385.1 of Phycisphaerae bacterium. Taxonomy (GTDB): domain Bacteria; phylum Planctomycetota; class Phycisphaerae; order UBA1845; family PWPN01; genus JAPKGY01. The sequence goes on from JAPKGY010000016.1 coordinate 3,934, forward strand.
CACATTGAACGCATCCGCCCGGCCAAATTCCAGCTCCTCGATGGCCAGACGATGGGCGCTGGCCAGGTCCTCCACGTGGATGTAATCGCGAATACACGTGCCATCCGGGGTCTCATAGTCGGTGCCGAAAATGGTGATCTTCGCACGCTGGCCGAGCGCGACCTGAAGAACCAGGGGGATCAGATGCGTCTCCGGACGATGGTCTTCGCCGATCGATCCGTCTCGGGCCGCGCCGCAGGCGTTGAAGTATCGCAACGCACACGAGCCCAGGCCCCACGCGCGAGCCGAGTCCTCGAGCATCCACTCGACCGCCAGCTTGGAACGGCCGTAGGGATTGATCGGCTTTTGAGGCAGGCTCTCGACGATCGGGACGCGCTCGGGCTCGCCGTAGGTCGCGCACGTCGAGCTGAACACCAGTCGGCGGATCTCCAGATCGCGCATCGCTTCGAGCAGAGTGAGCGTGTTGGCCAGGTTGTTGCGGTAGTACACGAGAGGCCGTTCCACCGACTCGCCAACGTAGGCGTAGGCCGCGAAATGCATCACCGCGTCGAACCGCCCCTCGGACAGGGTCGTCCGCAGTTTCGCACCGTCAGCCAGATCGCCCTCGATCAGCGGAACGTCGTCGGGTACCGCCTTGCGATGCCCGTACACCAGGTTGTCGTAGACCACGACCTGGTGTCCCGCAGCCACCAGCTCGCGCACGCAGTGACTCCCGACGTAACCCGCCCCACCGGTCACGAACACACGCATCGAAGCTGAGCCCTTTCGATCTTAATCCGTCACCACATCCGCTATCGCCGACACACTGTAGACCGCGTGTCGCAATACGAAGATGCGCGCCCGGTTCACGTGGATGCCGTCCCGGGCGGACTCGGCAATATACTGTTCACGGGTCGCATGCCCCTCTGAACAGTTGTGAAAATCGGCGCCTTCCAGCCAGAAGCCCCGGTCGTCGTAGGATACAAGCCGCCCGAGATACACGGTTGGCCCGCACGTATCCAGCACAACCTCGCACCCGACCAACTCATCCAGGGAGCCCGACATGACCACCTCCAGGCCGGAACCCTCGCCGCACCACCACTCAGGGTCCCGGCAACGGCCCCGCTCCAAGCAGCCACCGCGTACGATGGGCTATCCTACGCCGCCCACCGCGCGGGTCAAGGAGCTCTCCCGCACCTCAAAGGGCCTGGGGGCATCCGTAGAGATGTGGGCTGGACCGGCAGGGTTGGGTGGCCCGGGTCGCCACGGCGAGTCGCCGTGGCGATGATGCAGAATAGATACTTGGAAAGAATCCTCTTTCGATCTGCTCCCCGCTTGACGGAGGCTTGTTCATAGATGCCACCCGGATCGACGAACCATCCGGATCAACGAGTCTCGCCACCAGACTTCGGGTGCACCCCAGGGGCCTGATCGATTCCGCCTGATGCGATCGTGAACCCCTATCGACTACCCTCTCCGCCCGGTTGAATACCCCCTGGGCGCGTGCCTGGAACACAGCGGTCGGGTGCGGTAACGTACGGTCGTGCCTCTGGTGCTGCTTATCCTGGGTCTGGCTGTATTGATGACCGTGACGGCCTTGACGTTTACCGCCCGTCGCCGCGAAAGGCGGGAGCTGCGCGCGTTGGCGGCTCGCTGCCGATTGAACTTCACCCCGGACGATCTCATCGACCTTCACGAGCGTTACTACCGCCTGTCCATCATTCGGCGGGGACACAGCCGCTTCGCCTGGAACCTCCTGTACGGCTCGACCGAGGAAGGGCTGGTCTCGATCTTCTGCTACCGGTGCAACCTTGGGTTCGGCGTGAACCAAACAGACAGATCCTGGTGGCTGGCGGTCGTGGAGACCAGCGCCCCCCATGCCGCGTGGCAGGCGGAACGCCAATCGTCCGTGGACCCGTTCCGCAGCGAGAAGCACGAGCGAAGCGAAGGACCACTCGTCGTCCGGGCAGACGAGGAGAGCACCCTCGAGCGCCTGCCGATGTCCGAACTGCGGCGTTTGTTCGAGGCATTTCCCCTCGTCGAGCACGCCGAGGTCCGCCGGCAACTCGTCTGCGTCGCGGGTCCGCGTGGGGGCGATATCGAAAGCCCGCAGCGCCTGCTCGAAGCGGCGCGGGCACTGGCCCGCCTGACCGCGGAGCTTTAGCCGCCTCATTCGCCGCCCGGCCGGGAAGCGGTCGTCGGCCACAGACGACCGAGACGCTGGCGGAGAGCGCTCGCGGGGCCTGTCTCCGCCGGACCGGTCATCCGGACCTTCACCTCGCGTCCCTTGGTCATTCGCTTGACCGACAGGCGAAGGTCGTCGCCGCCCCCAAGAAGGGACGCCTCGAATTCCTTGACGTCGGCGACCGGCTTGGCGTTGACGTGCGTGATGATCTCATACGGCAGGATGCCCGCCACCGCGGCCTTTCCGCCCTGCTCGGTCTTGGAAACGATCACGCCGGGGTCGTCCGATCCGAGCTGCAAGTGACGGCGAACCTCATACGTCACGTTCCGAACCGTCAGCCCGAGAGCGTCCGATTTGTAACGGCTGGCGGACTCGAATGTCCGCGGGCCCATCACCACCTCGAAATCCTTCATTACCACTTCCCCGTTTCGGGCGAACTCGGCGCTGAATTGCTGTCCCTCTCCCAGCTCCGTCAAAGTCCGATTCAACGTGTTGTCCGCCGAGGGCCAGGGCGCGGGCAACTGCGAGAGGTACTCAGCCGGCATGTTCTCGAACTCCTCCCAGGAGAATCCGCCCATGAAGCCGTATCGTTCATGGTCGAGTTGAATCTCCAGGGGCTTGGGATGCCCCGGAACGTGCAGGCGGAGCAGGACGAAACCGGCTTCGATCCCCGCCTTGGCCGCCGGCGAGTCGGGATAGACGTGGGCGACCAGGGCGCCGGCCTGGCCATCCCGGGTCAAATCGGAAACCTTATTGATCCGAGCCAAATCGGCATCCAGCGCCTGCAACTCGACTCCCAGCCACGCCAGGCGATTCTCGTCCTCCTCGCTCTGCGGCACGTTGTTCGGATCGCAGTGCCGGCCGGGGTCCTTGATCGCGTCCGCAAGGTAAACCAAGGCCGTCGTCATGGAATACTCGCTGGACCATTCGTCCCGAACGCTGAGTTTGGGGCGCCGCGAGACGGGAAGGGCCCAGAGGCGTGCCTCGCGATCGAAAATGAACACGGGCGAGGAACTGCCACGCATTTCGGGAAAGACCTGCCCCTTCCATCCGACGTCGAACGCGGGCACCCTGCAGTGGTCGCAATAAATCACGCGTTTCTCGCCGCGGATGACCACGGCCGCCGAAGCCAGCAGCGTATCGCGGGCCTTGAGAATAGCGTCGGTCCGCAGGACGGCCGGCCCGTCCAGCGGACGCTCGAGCTTGGCGATCAGGCACCCGTATTCCTTCAGCGTATGGCTGAACCGGGCTCCGATCGGTTCGCCCTGCGGGGGGTAAACCTGGATGCGCTGCAAGCGGGCCGTCACGCGCGGAGAGAGACTCGCGAGGATCAACACCGTCTCCCGATCGACCAGCACGCCGACCACGCGGCGTTCGGGGGAATCCTCATCGTCCCGGCCGTACCGGTACGACCAGGGCGACGATCCGCCGCTCGTCTTGGGGCTCCGCAGCCGCAGCAGAACATGCAGGAGGCACTGGTTCGCCGCCGCCTCAGTCTTTTGAACCAGCGCAGCCCTGTCCTGGGCCGACAGACTCTTCCACGTGTCCGGCACCGCCTTCCACGAATCATCCACCGGCAGGCGCGGATTCATACACAAAGTCACCGGCGTGCCCTTCTTGTCCACGACCACGGCGTTGGCGGTGGCGGCGCAAAACCGGTCGTGGTCCTCGGTGATCGAGATGCCTTTGGAGAACGGCTGAACCGAGGCGGTCCAGGCCCCATTGGTCCTCGCGCAGGTGACCGCGAGGTACGGGCCGTCGCGGCCGACATCAAAGGACAAGGCGACCGCGTCCTCGAGCGGCTTGCTGAGTTCCAGAAAGACGGCGTTCTGCGCGTCGCAAAAACCGACCGGCCTGGCCCCGACACGCTGATCGCCGAACCGCACCACGATCTCCTTGACAAAGCGCGGGTGGACCTGTGGGTCCGGGCAGACCGCGCGAGTCGGCCCGATGAGGAACCCGGCCATCTCCAAGGGCCGTTCCTGCTGAATGAGGCTTTCGACCTCCTGCCCGTGGTATGAGCCGCAGTTGGGGCATCGCTCGCCCACGCCCATCGCCTCGGGCGCCTCGCCCTTGTCGTACTGCAAGGTACACTCGACCCGGACGATCGAAGGGATGATCTTTTCGACGATCGCCGACTGCTCGGCCGGAGTCAGCGGGGCATCGTCCCCGGACTCGGGGGCGGACAGCATCGTCGTCGCGACCAGCAGGGTCAGCAGACTCATGGGTGAACCTCCCAAAAGGGGTCATTCCTTTTCATAATCACGAGCGAAATCGAGAACCACCTGGCGCATCAGGCCGTTGCGCAAGACGGTGAACAGGACCCGCGGCTCCGTCTCGACCCGGGCGAGGCAGGCCTTGTGGACCTCCCGGACCTCCTCCAAGGTGGAGACCTCCTGGTCGCCGATCCTGAGGATGATGTCCTGAGTCTGAAGGCCGGCGGCGGCCGCGTTCCCGGGGTACTTCACCCCGAAAATGAATGCCCCCGCCTTGCGATAGAAGAACAGATTGGGCGTGTCGAACTGGTTGATCGTCTTGACCGTCAGGTCCCATCGCGGACAGTCCAGTTCCTCACCCTCGACCTTGCCCTTCGCCCGCGGCGTGAATTCCGCCGCGACGGGCGCCCCGTCGCGGAGCAGATCGAGGATCGCGGGCTTGCCCTTGGGCAGCATGCCGAGCAGTCGGCGGATGGCCGGGAGGTCCTCCTCGGTGGCCGCGGTCACCGGCTGGCCGTTGATCCGCAAAACCCGATCGCGAGGCTGAACGCCCGCCCGCCGGGCCGGACTGTCGGGATCCGTCTCCGCCACGATGACGCCTTCCTTCCCCGGGAAGTACATGTTCCGCTTGAAGTCGGTCAGAGCCTGCAATTGGAGGCCCGTCCAGCTCCAGTTCATCTCGCCGTACTCACGGAGCCGCGGCACGATCCATCGGATCGTCTCGGACGGCACCGCGAAACCCATGTCCCCGCCCCACAGGACGCCCAGGGTGGTGATCCCCACGATCTCGCCGTCGGTATTGATCAAAGGCCCGCCCGAATTGCCCGGGCTGATGGACGCGTCGGTCTGCAGCCACAGGCTGTACTCGCCGCTTTCGGGCAGGTAGCGATTCGTACACGAAACGATGCCCATCGAGACCGATCGGCTCAGGCCCCAGGGCGCCCCCATCGCCATGACGAAGTCGCCCTCCTTGAGGCGGGTCGAATCACCGAGAATGGCATAAGGCAGCGGCGGCGCGTCCGGAGGTATCTGGAGCTGGACCAGCGCGAGATCCGTATCCTTGTCCTTGCCCAGCACCTTCCCGTCGAAGGGTCGCCCGTCGTAAAGCAGGCAGCGCACCTCGGTCGCCTTGTCCACGACGTGCCAGTTAGTCAGCATTTCGCCCCCCGGCGAGATGAGGACCCCGCTGCCCATGATTTCCTCGGAGGTTTTCTTTCCCCGCTCGTGGCTGTCGCGCAGACATTTCACGAAGACGACGGCCGGGAATACCTTGTTTTTCGCCTTGCGAATCACCTCGCGGAAGTCCAGAATCTCGAGGCCGCGGTCTTCGGCCGGACGATCCCCGGCGGGACGTGTCTCGGCGGCGACGGCCCCGGAAGCGCCCAGCACCAACAGTGCAACCATGCCCAGACGTTCCATGTGCTTCTCCATCCGCGGCTGATGCGATAGGGGTCGAGGTTAAATGAATAACCGCGACTGCCCAGAGAGTCAAACAGTGTCATTCTAATGGCGAAGGATCATATGTCAATACGGAGGGAACCGGAACGATCGGCCCCGGTGCGAGCCGAGTTGATCGGCGAGGGACGCAGCGCGGTGCGCGGAGTGACCTCTGCTTGTTGACGGCGTAAGACGACCGGTTGCGCCGACGGGCGAGTCGAAGCCCCCAACGAGAAACGGGCATTGCGATCGTTATCGCATCAGTTCCTCGAACTCCTGCTTGTTGACCGCCCGACAATGTCCGTCCGCGAAGCCCACGACCATCAGGCCGTCGGCCGGCCATTCGTCGAACGCCTGATAGAGCATGATCTCGGCTCCCCAGTCCCTGCCCGCACGAGGCTGACGATACAGGATGACCGGCGGCCCGTCCGGCTGGTCCTCGGGTGCCAGGATCGTCTGGATCGCCTCCGCAGAGATGCCGGCGGCCTTCACCTGGACCAGATCCGCCAGCTCCCGCGGGAATTGTCCGTTGCTCTTCTCGGAATAGACGGCGCACGCCACCGCCAGACGGCGCATCTTGGCCATCACCTTCTGCATGTCCTCCGGCCCCGGCGAATACGCGCCGCCCTTGAAGAGCGCGTAGTCCGCCGGCGGCTCGACGCTGAACAGTGCATCGTCCAACTCCTCGTCGATCCGGATGGATGCATACTCGATGCGGAGCTGCTTTTCGGGCAGCTCGATGAGCAGTTTCACGGGCAGACCCGTCTGCGCCCGAAGCCAGACCGTGATGACCCGTTTCGGCTCCCGCGCTTGGAGCACCCGGACGGATTGGCCGTCAACCTCGGCATGGCCCAGATCCTCGACGGCCCGGGCCGACAGCGAGAGCAACTGGTCGCGCTCGTGCATCGACAGTCGGGTCAGACGCAGATTGCCCGTCTTGTCGTCCACGGCGTACGTCGTGCTGATGTCCATCAGGCCCGCGGACCGATCGTCCGGCTGGAGGGTGAGCTGCCGTCGCCTGCCGTAATCCGTGATGAGCACCTCCCCCGGGCGGGGCACGCCGCTGAGAAACTCGATACGTTCGAGATCCGGCTCCTTGAACATGTACACCGTCTCGCAGACCTCCCTCCGCCCGTCGCTCTTCGTAAACTCGCTGGTCGTCCGGCAGTAAAACGTTCTCGCCCGGGTAACGCGATCGATCGCAGCCGCGAAAGCCCGCCGGGCATCGCCGCCCCCCACGGCCGCCCATACGACCGCGATCAGTGCCGCGCAGGCGGCGATACTCGCGACCGCTCTCACCGGACGACGTTGATACCACGCCGCGGGCCGGACGATCCGGGCGGCACCGGCCTCCGCGATCTCCCGCAGGATCCGTTCCTTGACGGACGGCGCCCGTCGCAGTGATGCCCCGAGGTCAGCCAGCGATTCCGCGAGTCCCCGTCGATCCGACATTATCGTGCCTCCAACTGGAGTGACCGCCGCAATCGTTCGATCGCCCTCGTCAGCCGCTTGGTGATCGTGCCGACCGGGCGACCCGTCATGTCCGCGATCCGCTGCACGCTGTGCCCGTCGAAGAAACGCAGTCCGATCACCAGCCGTTCATGGACCGGAAGCTGCTGCACGTGGCGCAGCAATCGTTCCTTCTCGTCGTCGAGCACGCGCCCGTCGTCGCCGACCCCGGCCGGCTCGCCCGTGGCGCCGATCGAAAGCAGCTTCGTCCGGTTCCGCTCCCGCAGCGCCTGGCGAGTATGGCGCCGGGCGATCTTCATCAGCCAGTACCCGAACCGCGAGCCGTCGCGCAAGGCTCCCAGCTTGCGGTACCCCTGGATGAACACCTCCTGGGTGATGTCCTCCGCCGCATGCCGGTCGCGAACTACCGCCAGTGCCGTCGCCAGTACCGCCCGCTCGTACCGCTCCACGAGTGCGCCATAAGCCTGGAAGTCGCCGCGCCTCACCCGTTCGACAACCTCGGTATCCGGCATCATCGGCACTGGCGCCCTGCCCTTCTTGGCATGTCCACCCTTAGAGAGGGGGCCCGCCGCCCGTTTGCGGCGGGAAATCCGGCGGTCCGCACGTTATTCCACCCTGGCCGCTCCGCACCCCTCCCCGGGCGCAACCACCCAGCCGCGGACCTCAGAGTCACACCGTGCCGACGATGCATTCGGTTGGGCTGGGCTGATCAGGCGCTGACTGCACGCCCATCACGCCGGCGCGCGGCGGCGGAAGTAATCCAGGGCGACCGCAATGACGATGATCGCCCCGATGATGATTTCCTGCACGTAGTTGGGCCAGCCGGCCAGCGTGCAGCCGTTGACCAGGGCGGCGAGCATGAACGCGCCGACGAGCGTACCCAATACGCTGCCTTGGCCGCCCATGAGCGAACCGCCGCCGATCACCACCGCCGCGATGACCTGCAACTCGATGCCGACGGCCGAGGTCGGGTCGCCCTCGCTGGTATTCGCAAAGAGAAAAACGCCAGCCAGTCCGGTGAGCGCCCCACCGATGGTGTAAAGCCAGAACTTCTGGAGGTTCACCCGAACGCCGCTGAACCGGGCCGCCTGTTCGTTCGATCCCAGCGCGAAAGTGCGGCGGCCAAACGCGGTGCGATTCAACACAACCCCCGCCATGAGTGCGGCTGCAAGCATGATCCAGACCGACGGGGCCAGCCCAGTCGGCGAACCCAGCGGCTGGACGCAGGCAGCCAGCGCATCGGGCTGCGCCTGCAAACGCACGATCTGATTATCCGCCAGAAGACGAGCCACGCCCCGGCCGGCGCTCAGCGTGCCGAGCGTCGCGACAAACGGGACGATCCGCAGCCCGGTGATCAACGCGGCGTTCACCAGGCCGCAAAAGGCCCCTGCCCCGACCCCGGCACCGATGGCCAGCGGCACCGAATGCCCCGCTCGCAGCAGAACCGCCACTGTCACGCAAGCCAACGCCATGACCGATCCGACGCTCAGGTCGATGCCGCCGCCGATCATGATGAAGGTCATGCCGATCGCGCACACCCCCACCAGAACGGATTGGGCGGCGACGAATCGCAGATTGACCGAGCCCAGGAAACTGAAATCCTCAGACTTCAAACCGAACAACACGAAAACAATCAGCAGACCGAGAACCGGAGTGATCCATTTCAGATCAAGCCGGGCGCGGCGACCCACGAGTTGCGGTTGCGGGCTTGAGGTCATCGTCGTTCTTCAGCTCACGAGCCTCGTGTCGACGGCGAACCGACCGGATACAGCAACCTCCGCATCTCAGGACTGTCCATATTATCCGGCGTGGCCACGGCCGTCCCGGTGTCGATTTCGGCGTCGACCGGTTTGCCCCTCAGGTGATCGAGCATGAGCTTCACACCGGCATAGCCCATCTTGAACGGGTCCTGGAGCACGATGCCGTCCAGCTTTCGATCCTTCAGGCCGGCGATCACCCGCGGCTGGGCGTCGAACCCGACGAAGCGCACCGTGCCCGTCAACTGTCGATCTTCCAACGCGATCAGCATGCCGGCCGTACTCGTTTCATTCACGCAGAACACGCCGTCGAACTTGCCCAGGCGGGCGGTGATCATGTTCTCCGCGGCACGCTTGGCGCTGGTCACGTCCGGTCCGGCATACTGCGGAGGATCGATCAACGTCATCCCGGGAAAGTCCTTCTTGACCGTATCGATGAAGCCCTGTTCGCGCTGACGCGTGCTGGCCGAGCTTTCCGCGAAGCGCAGCAGGAGTACGGCGCCCTTGCCGCCCATGACCTCGGCCAGGCGCCTGGCGCCCAGCGTGCCGGCCTTGTAGTTATCCGTGCCGACGTAACCGACGAAGTCCTTGCCCGCCTTACCGGACAGCGGCGAGTCGATAATGATCACCGGGATCCCCGCCTGGGCCGCCAGGCGGACCGGAGCCACCAGCGCCTGATCGCTGAGCGGGGCCAGCACGATCCCGTCGACGCGCGTGCTGATGAAACTCTGCACCAGGTTGATCTGAAGCTGGGTGTCATCCTCCTTGGGCGGCGACCTGTAATCGATCTCGACGTCTCCCGCTTCGGCGGCCGCCTTGCGGGCACCGGCCTCGATCGCTTTCCAGAACTCGTGGGTCTGCCCTTTGGGGATCACCGCGATGCGGCGCTTGCCCGAGCTCTCGTCCCGGCATCCGACGAGCAACGACGCCGACAGCGCAACCGAAAGGATCAGTCGCAGGGCCGATGGCATAGGCCGCTCCCGCTCGAAGGATCAGGCAAACTTGCAGTACAACGCCACCATGGCGCCGAACAGGATACCCGCGATCAGGCGGCAATCGCCAACTCCACGCCACGGGCCGCGAAGCGCGGCCAGCGGGCTGCCCCAGCAGAGGGCATCCTTCTGGGCCGAGGGTGGATCGGGCCGCAGCATCGAGATCGACCACAGGATCAGCGTGCTGGCCACGAACAGATAGAAACCCGCCATCATGAAGGAGATCTTCCAGCCGGTGGATTCCTTGAACATATCCACAAGAAAGACGACCAGGCCGAGCAAGGAGCCGATGACCAGCGTCCAGAACGAGCCCGCGGCCGATGCCCGCCGCCAGAAGACACCCCAGACGAAAACCGCGGTGATCGGCGGCGCGATGTAGCAGATGATCGCACTGAGACCCTGGTAGATGCTCTCGTAACGGCCGACGACCGGCGACCAGCAGATGGCTGCGACCATGGCCACGAAGGTCACCACGCGGCCGAGCACGACCAGCGAACGATCCGGAACGTCGGGGCGC
>JAPKGY010000160.1 GCA_026647385.1 Phycisphaerae bacterium
GACGGCTGGAAGGTGGCCGCGGCTCATGGCATCGCCCCGGCCTTTCTCTCCTACCTGATGTCGGACCAGTTGCCCCTTGCGCCAGTCCAGAAACTCGACGGTCGACGCCGGCACTTCGGGCCCGTCGTCGTCGGTATCATAGTCGCTCTCGCCTTCCGTGCCGATCTTGAGCCACTCGACCTCGTCCTCGGGCAGTTCGTGGAGGAACGTCGACATCACCCGCCGCTCGTTGATGCCGCGGGTCTCGCGCCACTTGGACCAGGTCATCACCAGGGCCCGCCGGGCCCGGGTCATGCCCACAAAGCACAGTCGCCGCTCCTCGTCGATGTCCATCTGCTCGACGATGCTGCGTTCGTGCGGCATCAGCCCTTCCTCCAGGCCGATCAGGTACACCTGATCGTACTCCAGGCCTTTGGCGGCGTGGAGCGTCATGAGCGTGACCGCACCCGACGTTTCGTCGATCGCATCGACGTCGCTGACCAGCGCGATCTGCATCAGCCAGTCGGCCACCGAGCCGTCGCCGGCCGGATGCTGCCGGTCGTACTCAGCCGCAGCGGTGATCAGCTCGTCCGCGTTGGCCAGGGCGTCCTCATCCTTGTCCGCGTTCCACATCGCGATCAGGCCGCTGTGCCGCACCACGAACTCGACCGCATCCTGGGCGCTGCCGTGATGCAGCGTCGCCCGCAGGTCCGTCATCAGCACGGCGAACGCCTTCAGCGGTTTCATCGCCCGGCCCAGGCCCGGAATCTTGTCCGCCTCGAACGCCGCCTGAAGCGGCGAAACGTTCGCCTTGCCTGCGTACTCGAAAAGGCGATCGACCGTCGTCTTGCCGATGCCCCGCGAGGGCGTGTTGATGATCCGATCCAGGGCCACCCCGTCCAGGGGGTTCACCGCCGCCTTCAGGTAGGCCAGGATGTCCTTGATCTCCTTTCTTTGGAAGAATGCGACGCCGCGTGCGACCTGGTACGGGATGCGCTGGTCCCGCAGGGCCGCCTCGATATTCCGGCTGAGCGCGTTGATCCGATAGAAGATCGCCACGTCCCCGAACCGTCCGCCCGCCTCGGCGTGCTTGCGGATCTCGCGGGCGATGAACGCCGCCTCGCCCTGCTGGTCCTCGCATTCGCAGACCCGGACCCGCGGTCCGTCGGGGTTTTCCGTCCAGAGCTTCTTGTGCTTGCGCTTGCGGTTGTGCCGGATCACCGCGTCAGCCGCCGCGAGGATCTGCGGCGTCGAACGGTAATTCTGCTCCAGCCGCACCACCTTGGCGTCCGGGTGATCCTTCTCGAAATCCAGGATATTGCTCAGATCCGCGCCCCGCCAGGCATAGATCGACTGGTCCGGATCGCCGGTCACGCACAGGTTCCTGGAGTTCAACGTCAAGCCGTGGGCGATCAGGTACTGGGCGTGATTGGTGTCCTGGTATTCATCGACGAGAACATACCGGTACCAATCCTCGAGCCGATCTCGCACGTCGACGTGATCGCGCAGAAGATTCGCGAACATGACCAGCAGATCGTCGAAATCGACGGCGTTCATCTCTTTCAACACCGCATCGTAGGCTGCGTAGACGTCCGCGATCTTCTTCTCCTGCCAGCCGCGGGCCTCGGCGCGGAACTCGTCCGGCGGGCACATCTGGTTTTTCGCCCGGCTGACCACGGAGAGTATTCCGCGCGGCGAAAAATGGTCCGACGACAGATCGACCCTCGCGATAGCCTCCTTCATCGCCTTGAGTTGGTCGGCGTCGTCGAAAATGGAGAAGTTGTCCTGCAGGCCGACCCGGTCGTGGTTCATCCGCAAAAGACGGGCACACAGCGAATGAAACGTGCAGCATTTCACCCCCCCCATGCCCAATCGCTCCATGCGCGACGCCATCTCGCCGGCCGCCTTGTTCGTGAACGTGATGGCCAGGATATGGTGCGGCGACGTGACCGTGGCCGCCAGGTAGGCCGCCCGGTGGGTGATCACCCGGGTCTTGCCGCTGCCCGGACCGGCGATGACCAGCAACGGGCCGTCCCCGTGGGTCACCGCCCCGCGCTGCGGCTCAGTCAGTCCTGCCAGGAATTCATCACCCCGCATGAGTGCTCCTCGAAACACCGTTTATACCCTGACAGCCGGCCTTTTTCGAGGTACACTACCCGGGCCATGAAAATCGTCTCGCAGGGCATCGACCTCGTGGAATGTGAGCGCATCCGCGACATCTGGCAGCGGCACGGCGACCGCTTCCTCGAGCGCCTCCTCACTGAGGCGGAAATTCAGCACGTCCACCGCTACAAGAACCCCGTCCCCTCGATCGCCGGCAGGTTCGCCGCCAAGGAGGCCATCCTCAAGACCATCGGCACCGGCTGGCGAGGCCAAATCGCCTGGCGGGACATGGAGATCACCAACGACGCCGCCGGTCAACCGTCCGTCGTCCTCGGCGGGGAGAGCAAACGCGTCGCCGACCGGCTCGGCATCACCCGCATCCTCGTCTCGATCACCCACACCGAACATTTCGCCGCCGCCAGCGCCCTCGGCCTCGACGAATCATAGCCGCGAGCCGGACGCGACGCTGCCGGCCCGCCACGGCGCGACCCCTTCCTTGCTCTGGACTACTGTTCTTTCATTTCTTCACTTCCCGCGAAGATCTTCCACGCCATTCGTACCGAGAATCTGCCGGGAGCACGACTTCCATCATCCGTGTTCATCGGCGTTCATCGGTGGTTCCAAACCTCTTCTCGGCCGCCACGGCGACTCGTCTGCGGAGCGTGGCGGGCGAAGCCCGCGCTGTGCCTCTCTGTCGCCGTGGCGAGTCTTCGTAAAGCGATCAGGCTAACGATCTTCAGGTTCGTCGAACGTCCGCGTCATCAACCTCCAGACAAGCCGCGGGAGCTGGACGAGAGCCATGAGAACGACCACAGGGACGACCAACAACTCCCCGAACTCGACCCGGTCCCAGCTCCCTCGAACGTACCGCAGGATCCCCGCCCACAGGAGTACCAACGCCGCCAGGGTCAGCAGAAACCGCACCACCTGCCAGCGGAATTTGAATGCAAGCTTCTCGGCCACTTCGGCATGCCGTTGCTCGTGTTCGTCTTCCGGCACCAGAATGTTCCCGACTCGGTAGGGTAGCCCGCTCTTCGCTGTCCTGGGCTCGTAGTCAATCGCCGGGTGCAGACCCCGTGCCTCCCAGGGCCCGTAGGCCTCGTCCACCGCCTTTTCATCCGCGTTTCGGTAAACGACTACCCGGTTCATCTGTGCGCGCCATGCCCCCATGACAAACACCTGCTTGCCCATCGGCCATTGCGAGCGAGCATCGCGGGAGACATCATGCCGAAGGGCCCCTACGAACAGCCAGAAACCTGTTCAATCGGCGGCGTACCCGATACCATGCTCGGAGGTGGAGCACTGGGTCCAGCACTGTTCGGAATGTTGTACATGGCACGCCGTCAACCGAGGAACCGCTCGCGGAGCACCCCGATCACCCGAGCGCCGTCACCCGGCGGTGAAGCGGGCCCGGCCATAGCCTCGCTTGCGCCCGCCCTGCTGCTCGTCAGCGCGGTCGTTCTGGTTTATGCGAACACCCTGTCGGCCCCTTTGATCTACGACGACCTGCCCGCCATCAAGGAGAACAGGCACATCCGCCATCTCTGGCCCATTTGGGATGCGATGTTCTATACCTCGCCCGACGGCCCCATAACCGGTCGGCCGATCCCCTCGCTGTCGGTGGCCATCAACTATGCGATCGGCGGCCTCGAAGTGCGCGGCTATCACCTCTTCAACATCGCGGTCCACATCGCAGCCGTGCTCGCTCTCTGGGGGGTTCTCCGGCGAACGTTCGCGAACACCGTTCTGGGCCCCCACTTCGGCCGATCGGCGCCCTTCCTGGCGTTCGGCATCGCCCTGCTCTGGGCGATACACCCTCTCCAGACCGAGGCGGTCACCTATGTGATCCAGCGAACCGAACTGCTGATGGGCCTGTTCTATCTTCTGACGCTGTACTGCGCCATCCGGGCGTGGCAGTGCGACAAACCGCATCCGTGGAACGTGGCGGCCGTCGCGTCGTGCCTGCTGGGCATGGGCAGCAAGGAAGCCATGGTTTCAGCACCTTTGATGGTGCTTCTCTACGACGCTCTCCTGGTGTCCCGCTCGCTGGGCGAGGCTCTGCGTCGGCACGCGGGCCTCTACGTCGGGTTGGCCGCCACCTGGGGGCTGCTGGCCGGCCTCGTCATCTCCAATCCGCACAGTGAGACGTGCGGCCCGCATCTGGGGCTCCACTGGTTTGACTATCTGCGCACGCAGGCCGGCGTCCTGGTCTGGTATTTGCGGCTCTGCTTCTGGCCTCACCCGCTGGTCATTTCGTACCAGGATTGGCCGATCGCTACCACTTTCATGCCGATCCTGCCGGAGGGGCTTTTCATCCTCACTCTGCTCGCACTCACCGCCTGGGCCTGGTGGCGCCGGCACCCGGTCGCCCTGCTGGGCGCGTGGTTCTTCATGATCCTTGCGCCGACGTCGAGCTTCCTGCCGATCGTGACCGAGCCGGCGGCCGAACGCCGGATGTACCTGCCTCTGGCCGCCGTGCTGATCGGGGTCGTGCTCGCGTGCCACGCGTTCTCGAGGTTGGCGGCCCGTCGTGGGGCGGTTTCCGGGCGCGGGATCGCCGCCGTCGCCACCGTCGTTCTGGTCATCGCCGCGTCCGCCCTCGGGTATGCCTCCATCCTGCGCAACCGCGACTACCAGACCGACCTGGGAATCTGGACCGACGCCGTCACCAAGAGACCCAAGAACTGGGCGGCTTTGCAGAATCTGACCTCGGTGGTCCTTTATTACAAGGATTTTCAACGGGCGATCGAGATCTGCAACCGCACCATCGAACTCAAACCCGACTTCCCGGAAGCTTACAACAGCCGAGGCACCGCCTACGGACGGCTGGGCGACCCGGAGCGGGCGCTCGCGGATTGCACCAGGGCGATCGACCTGAAGCCCGGATTCGCGGAGGCCTACACCAACCGGGCGAGCGCACACACGGCACGGCGCGATTACGACCAGGCCATCGCCGATTGCACGAAGGCGATCGAATTGAAACCGGACTATGCGGAAGCTTACGCCAACCGGGGAGCGGCTTACGGTTCCTCCAGGCGGCCCGACCAGGCCATCGCCGATTGCACGAAGGCGATTGAACTCGATCCGGGGTGCGTGGAGGCTTACAACAACCGCGGCAGCGCCTACATAGGCCTCCGCCAATACGATCGGGCCATGGCGGATTATCGAAAGGCCCTCGAACTCAAGCCGAATGACCCGAGCGCTCACTACAATCTGGCGGTGGGCTACTACTACCTCAAACAATACGAACCGGCCTGGGCGAACATCGAAAAGTGCAGGCAGTTCGGCGGTACCCCCAAGCCCGCGTTTCTCGAAGCCCTCACCCGGGCTTCGAGCCAGCCGGAATAGAACCTCGCCGTGAACGATCCGTCTGATTTGCGCGCCGGGCGCCGGGTGTCCCAGTTGCGTGTCCGCCGCGCGAGATCCCGCCAGATGCGAATTCGCGGAGCGTGCGAAAACCGAGCGCCCGAGATGTCGAGGGCCCCTTTGCGATACCCGGGCATCCGGGGGTTTCGGATTGACTCCAGCGCCGGTATGATCACCGGCCTCGGATATGGACCTATCAGCAAAGGAGATCTGGAATGGGTCAGGTACAAATCGGTCTGAACCTGGAATTCGTGCGTCATCACGATCTGCCGTTCTCAGCCGGCGTCGAGAAGGCCGCCAAGATGGGTTACCGCTTCATCGAGCCGATGGTTCACTGGGGGCGGGAGCTGATGAGCGAAGCGCTGTACTTCCACACCCAGTCGCTGTTCGACGACCCCATGGACGTGCGCGACCTGTGCGCGCGCCACGGCGTCCAGTGCTCGGCCATCAGCGCCCATTGCCCGCTGGGTCGACCTGATGTCAGCGTGCTGTATCTCACCTTCGCCGTTCGATATGCAGCCGAACTCGGCACGCCGGTCGTCAATACCGACGAGGGCGTCAAGGCCGAGGGGACCGACATTGAAACCGATCACGTCCTGATGAAATACACCCTGACCAAGGTCACCCGCTGCGCGGAGCATCGCGGAATCAAGATCGGCCTCGAGCAGCATCAGCAGTACACGCGCACGCCCGAGGGCATGGACCGCATCTTCAATCTGGTCAAGTCGCCCGCCATGGGCATCAACTTCGACACCGGCAACGCGTATCTCGCCGGCCAGGACCCCTACAAATGGCTGGCCGACGTGGGCAATCGACTGGTCCACGTCCACGCCAAGGACATCACCGTCCAGCAGAGCGACGCCGAGCGCGGCAAGGTCACCGGCACGCCGGTGGGTTGCGCCTGCGGCGAGGGCGTCATCGACTGGAAGGAAATCATCAAGATCGTCCGCAAGGTCGATCGGCCGATCTGCCTCAGCGTCGAATGCGGCACGATCGACCAGGCCGCCGCCAGCCTGGACCACCTGAAGGCTCTGGTCTGATCCCGATCAGACGACCCAGCGCAGGGAACAACGAAGGCCGGGAAGCCGCTTCACCCGTGGCTCCCCGGCCTTCCGCCGTTCAACGGCTCGATTTGCCGCTGCCCTGCTCACCGCCCCTTCTTGCCGCGGCCTTTCTTCGCATCCGCCTCGGGCTCGCAAGGCCAGACAACCGGGACGGCCCGGGGCGAACGGAGCGGCATGCGGTGGATCGCGATCAGCCAGGTGATGCCGATGGCCAGAAGGATCAGGCTGACGAACTGCGAGATGGTCAGGCCGGCGGTGTCGTGCGGATTGTCGATCCGGATCATCTCCTCCA
>JAPKGY010000161.1 GCA_026647385.1 Phycisphaerae bacterium
ACCTGCCCGAACGCCGGCAGCGTACCCAGCATCGAGACCAGGACAAGGTGGTTTTGAAAACTCATCCGCATGATCGATCTCTTTCTCAATAAGAATCACTTATGCCGAAGCCGGTCCCCCCTCGTGCCGTTTTCGGCAGGAGGATTTCGTTGTGGTTCGGGTATCTCTCCGCCGCCAAGTCGCCACGGCGACTCGCCGGCAGAGAGAGGCCTGCACCACAAAGGCCAATGCCTGCACCACAAAGGCCGATGCCAGCACCACAAGGGCCGGGCGAAGCTGGCCGACCGGAAGCGGCGCCAGCTTCGAGAGCGATTCCGTTCAGCCACATATCCCAAAGGCCGGAGCCCCCTTTAATTACGCTTCACATCGGCAGAACGGTGGCTTTTTCCCCGGTTACCCGCCGGGATGCCGATGCTCCGGGGCGGCTCCCCGGCCGTATGCACGCCCGTCGCGTCCCACTGACGCAGTATACGCCCGTGCCGGCTCCTCGGCCGGATGGCGGCCGCTGGGTCCTGGTTTTGGCCTCGAAATCATAAAGTCTGACCTCACTCATGGCTACTTGACCGCCTAAAGCCAGGGATTATAATGCGGTTGTACATAATGCGCTACGGAGTGCGCAACTATCGATTCGTTATGAGGTTGCGGATTGACCGCGGTGATCCAGCCGATGTCGGTGATGGGAGCCAGCCAGCGGCCGTAGCCCGGGCATCGAGGCGGCGCGGCGATTGTGCCGCCGAGATGAAGGAGAGTTCTTGATGACCTGAACGCGTTATTGACTTGGCAAGTGTGCGAGCGAGCCGAAAGGGGTTTGCTTGTGGCATGCGATCAGCCAGGGCGTGTTCAGAGGGTGTGCCTGCCAACATGGCGGGCCCGAATGGGTTTCAGTTTGGCGGAAGGCTTCGGTTTCGGGGAGGCGGGTGTCCGCGTTGCGAGCGCGGGGGTGTCGGATCGCCCTGCGGCGAGTTCGGCAGTACCCGATAGATCGCGGCGGATCTCTGCCCACGGCGGCAAAAGGTGGTGCGAAAAGCAGAGATGAAAGCCGATGACGAGTGTGTGCGGCCGGGCCGGCCTCCTCGCGACTCCGTGAAGGGGCGTGGCGGCTGGACCGGCGAATCCAATTCGCTAACCTCGTCGAGGATCTGGATTTAGCGCCACCCTTCGATGTATTCTGAAACCCATGACCGGCGGATCCACCCGGCCAGATGTGAGCCCGGAGTGCGCTATTCGGCCCGGGCCGGTTTGGCGAGCGTTTGTACGGTCGGGGCGCGGCATGTTGTGACCCGTGCGGATCAGGCCGAACAGGCTCGGTTCCGGCGAACTCGTCTTCATTTCTTCTCGATCCCGATACGAAGAGTTTGATGCGACCTGCCGTTTTGGCGGTTGTTTTTCGGTGCGAGCGCTCGGATTCGCGCGCGGGTTTCGATCGCGTGTATTCGGGTGAGCGACACCGATCAGGTTGATCGGAGCGGCCTGGCTGATGGCCGGGTCGCGCCGTCGAGATAGAGCAATGTAGCAGAAAGGTGGAATCATGGGACTGCCCTTTTTTCTGGCAGCCCTGCCGGCAGCCCTCTGGCTCGTGATCGGGCTGGTCATCGGCGTGGCCCTGATGTACGGCTTGGCCGTCTTTCTGGGCAAACAGCCGATCCTGAAGGCCCGTCAGGAGGCGGACAGGCTGCTCGGTGAGGCCAAGAATCAAGCGGATGTGCTGGTCAAGGAGGCACATGTCGACGCGAAGGCCCAATTCATTCAACGACTGGAGGAATTCGAGAGGCAGAGTTCGAAGGTCCGGGATGAACTCAAGGAGGCGGAACGGAGACTCGAAAAACGAGCGGATAACCTCGACAAGAAACTGGACACGCTGGCTGCCAAGGAGCGAATGCTCGAACAGGGCGAACAGAAGCTGCAAACGCGGCAGGAGAAACTGGCCCAGCAGGAAGCGCAGATTCAGCAGATCCTGGAGCAGGAGCGGCAGCAGTTGCTGCGGATCAGCGGGCTCAGTGCCGAGGAAGCCAAATCCGTGCTGTTGAGCCAGATTCGGGTCGAGGTCGAGCACGACGCCGCCGAGATGATCGAAAAGGTCATCTCCGAGGCGAAAGAAACCGCCCACGAGAAATCGCGAGAGGTCGTCGTGACCGCGATCCAGCGTTACGCGACGGAGCACACCAGCGCCAGCACGGTCAGTACGGTGGATATTCCCTCGGACGACATGAAGGGGCGGGTGATCGGCCGGGAAGGGCGGAACATCCGCGCGTTCGAGAAGGCCACCGGCGTGGACGTGATCGTGGACGACACACCCGGCGTCGTGGTGGTCAGTGCGTTCGATCCGGTGCGGCGGGAGATCGCCCGTCAGGCCCTGGAACGACTCATCCAGGACGGACGGATTCACCCGAGCCGGATCGAGGAGGTCGCCCAGGAGGTGGCGGGTGAGGTCGCCCGGGAAATCACCGAACGCGGCAAGAAGGCGGCGGTCGAGGCGAACGTCGGCGGGCTCAATCGCAAGCAGATCGATCTGCTCGGCCGACTCAGCTACCGGACGAGCTATGGCCAGAACGTGCTGCAGCACAGTATCGAGGTAGCTTATCTCTGCCAGATCATGGCGGACGAACTCGGTCTGGATGGCGCTTTGGCCCGGCGGTGCGGGTTGTTGCACGATATCGGCAAAGCCGTCGATCACGAGGTCGAGGGCGGCCACCCGCAGATCGGCGCGGACATCTGCCGGCGGTTCAACGAGAGGCCGGAGGTGATCAACGCGATCGCGGGTCACCACGGGGACGTCGAGGCGACGAGCCTGTACACGCCCCTGGTGGCGGCGGCGGACGCGGTGAGCGCCTCCAGGCCGGGCGGCCGACGCGAGTCGCTCGAACGCTACATCAAGCGGCTCGAACAACTCGAAGGCATCGCGACGTCGTTCAACGGCGTAAAGCAGGCGTATGCGATCCAGGCCGGCCGCGAGGTGCGGGTGATCGTCGATGCCAACCGCGTCGACGACAGCATGGCCGCCAAGACCGCCTACGAAATCGCCAAGAAGATCGAGGCGGAAATGACCTACCCCGGCGAGGTCAAGGTCACCCTCATCCGCGAGGTCCGGGCGACAGAATACGCCAGGTAGGAAACGCCGAAATCGGCAAACGTCGAAATCGCGGTCGATGATCCGACGTCGCGGAATTCAACGTGGCGAACGCCGAAACGGCGACAAAACCAGAGTGTGCAGAGATGACCCCGGGCAAGCCTGCCCGGGGTTTTCATTTCGACAGGAGGAAACAGAGTGGCAAGCCCGGATTGGCCTCCTTCCGATTTCTCCGTTATCTTCTGTTGAACAACAGGGCGTGAAGGCCGCTTGTTCAGTTTCCTGTCCAGGTATCGGCAAGTTGGTGAGCAATAATGGCCAAGCCATCACGATGCCGTTGGTGGTTGAAGTGGGGCGGGGTGTACGCCGCACTGCTTATCATGACTGCTTGGTAATACTCCACGGAATGGCGCAGGATGGTTACGACATTCCCCGATGGTGGCTCTGGGTGCCTCAGAATTGAGCTTGCTGGCGGTGGTATTGCCTTTGAGCATGAGGCCGGCAATGTTTTTTCTTTGCCCGTTAGGACGAGCCTGGATCTTTATCCACCCTTGTGCATTACCGGCTGTGGCTGGGACATGAAGATGAGTGGAGGTATCCGTGGCGACTGGGTCTGTTTGTCCCCTTGCCCTGTTTTTTCTTCTTCGTCGTGTTCCCGACTGTGCATCTTTGGCTGTCCGACTGCCGCTACGTCCCACCCGACCATTGTCAGAACTGCGGCTACAACCTCACCGGCAACGTCAGCGGGCTTTGCCCGGAGTGCGGGAAGAGGATGTGCGACGATCTTTGAACGGTATCCGCCCGTTGAACGGAGTAATTGTGGCGGGACACATTCTCTTGCTTTTCATCTGGTGGTTCCGCCGGGGTGGACGGGATGAGCATGGGACCGGGCTCGCAGAGCATGGGACCGGGCTCGCAGAGCCCGGCTCGGAAGTCAACGGCGCGGGGCTTGAAAATGAGTGATGGGGACCGGATGATTTGAAGTTCCGGGGGCGAATTCCCCCTCCGCGTTGCGAGAACTTGGGGTTCCGGGAAACTTTGAACAAACGAGGAGGTATGTCATGCCCGGCACGCTGGAGAATCTGAAGGAGGCTTTCGCGGGCGAGTGTCAGGCATTTCGGAAGTACTCCATGTTCGCCGCCAAGGCGGAAAAGGAGGGGATGCCGAACATCGCCCGGCTCTTCCGCACGACGGCTGAAGCTGAGCGCGTTCATGCCGAGGGGCACCTCCGGTCGATGGGGGGAGTCGGCACGACCGTCGAGAACCTGAAGGCCGCCATCGACGGCGAGACGTTCGAATACACGCGCATGTACCCCCCGATGCTCGAGCTGGCCGAGGCTGAGAACCACAAGGGCAAGACGATGTTCGAGTTCGCGGTCAAGGTGGAAGAGGTTCACGCGAAGCTCTACAAGTTGGCCCTGGACGCGGCTGCCAAGGGGCAGGATTTGCAGGCGGAGTTCTACCTGTGCCCGGTCTGCGGCTACATCGAGATGGGCAAGCCGACCGCGGATTGCCCGGTCTGCGGAGCCAGGCCGGAGAAGTTCGTCAAGGGGTGAGGCCGGGGGAAGACGCGTTCTTGAAACCCCCGGTGAACGGGGATGGACGGCGATAGAGCCGGCTGCGATCTGGCCCGCGGCATGGGCTTCCCAGCCCGTGAACCTCCGTCTTATGGTAAACGCTGGCAGCCTGGCAAGCATGGGCAGGATGCTCATGCCATATCTCAGACATGTCCCAACCGGCTCACGCCGATGGGATTCAAGTCGATGGTTGATACTCAGGGGCGATCATCGCGGGCGAAAGTGATGTGGGCGGCTCGCAGTCCGTGGGTTTGCAGATACTCGACGAGCATGGCGATGTAGCTGCGTGGTTCGTGGGGCAGATTGCCCAGGCCGATCGTTTGTTGCGCGGCGGCGACGGCTGATTCGCTCGGGCCTTCGATTTCCACGTACAAGCCCAGGTGGGGCAGATCATCCAATTCAACGCGGCAATCACCGAGCCGCCAGCTCTCGCGGCGTTTCTCGAAAGTGACAGCCTCCACGAAGCCGAGTGCGACCAGGAACTCGATCGCGGCCTGCCCATCGTCGGCGTGGAACTCGATCTCCGGGCGGGTCTTGTAGCGGCTGTCGGATCGGGGGCCTTTGTAGGTGACGGTCGTGCGGACGATTAGCCCGACTTCGTCGCGACAGATGCGAACACGCAGGCCGCGGTCGGATGCCAGCATCGAACGATCGGCGCTGTCGAAGATGTGGTTCTCTTCGAGCACTCGGCCGAGGCAGGTCGCGCCGGCGACTGAGAGACCGGTACGCACCTCGTCGTGTGCGCTGACTTTTATCTTGACTTCGATTTCTGTGGGCATGCTCGACCCGTTTCAGATTCCGGTCTTCAGGATCGTCTCCCCTTCACGTCGTGCGGGTGTTTGCGCGGATCACGAGGCATATCACATAACGGTATTCGGGCCTGTTTCACGTCTCCAATGAGATAGGGATTTCGCACAGCCTCCTCCTCGACGAGGTCGATCGGGCGGCGGAATGGCGATCCCGGGGGCTCCTGCCGACCGAAGTCTCGTTCGTAATGCTCGCCGGGGGAACCACGGGCGGAAACGCACGAAGGGAAACCAGATCACTGTCCATCGGGTTGAAGTCGTCATCCGCGGCCGCCCCGAACAGATCCAGGCGTTCCGCTTGGAACCTCCGGCAGAGTTTGGAGAGATCGTCTTGTTTGTCGTCGATTGAGATCATGAATCACCACTTGGTTTCCCGGGCGCGAGGCCTCCCGGATTCGTCAATACCATCATACGGCCGCCGGGTGTCCGATCGCAATGGTTCTTCGGCCGGCGGGATGGTGTTCAGTGCATCCGCAAGAGAGTGGTATGGGCCGGCGTTGCACGCCACCCTGGCAAGTTCACTCAAATCAGATCTCCCTCACCGCGGCAGACCTGCGTCGTCGAGCAGGTCGGGCGCCAGGAGCTTGCCCAGCAGATAGTGTTTGCGGTCGGGATACCAGAAGTAAACCTTGTCCTCGAACTCGAAGAGGCTCGGGTAGGTCCCGATCTGTGTGTCGAGATCCTCGCCCCAGGGCACGCCGTCGTTGTCGGCCAGCAACCGGGGCCGACCGAAGATGATCGGCTGATCGGGATGGCGGATCTCCCGCCCGATCGCGACGAATACCGGCCGGCGGACCACTTTCGAATCGGTCACGCTGTCCCCGCCATGCGCCGATCCGTCGTTGTTATGGAAGATGAGGGCGAAGCGGCCGTCGCGCAGCTTGTACAAGGGGCATGATGCCAACGGCTGCAGGATCTTCCGCCCACCGGGTACGTAACGCAAAGGCCGGGGTTTGTCCCAGCTGCGTCCACCGTCGGGCGACAAAGCGAAATAGACGCCGCCGGTGCGGTTGCGCATCGTGCAGATCATCCGGCCATCGCTGAGGTCCTGGAGCGTCGGCTCCTGGGCGATGCTGATTTCGGGCTCCTCCGGCCAAGGCACGCGCAGGCCCCGGTCGCCGTCGGGAAGAGTGGTCACCTTCAGTTCCGCGGGATTGTCGACGGTCAGGATGTTGTCGAACCGCAGGAACCAGGCCTCCGAGTCGCGTTCGAACAGGCCGCCCTCCCATTGAATCTCCCTGCTCGCCCATCGGGTAAAGCCGACCATGACTTCGCCGCGCCGCGTGATGATCGGACACTGGAACGTGACCCAGGCCTCGGGCACCTTCGG
>JAPKGY010000162.1 GCA_026647385.1 Phycisphaerae bacterium
AGCTCGCCGGTCACGTCGAACGTATGGGCCGGCGTGCGGAAAAGCGACGCCCGGCCGGTCAGGTGCCAGGCATCGTACGGTTCGACGCTGTCGTCGAAGATCTCGTATTCGGTTCCCGCGGACCAGCGGACGCGTTCGTATCGCACGCCCAGCCGGTGTCGATCCGTGTTGTCGCGCTCCCAGGGAGTGCCCCGGCTGGACTCGACGTCCTGGCAGCGGCCTTCGTAGCCGTAGTAGGGCGTCAGGCCGAAGTTGAACGTGTGCTCGACGAGGAAATCGTTGCGGTACTCGTCGAGCGAGGCGTGGGCAGGGATCTCGTAGGCGTAGTCGAAGTACACGACCTCGCTCTCGGCGATCCGCCCGGTCAGAATACGTTCGACCTCGACCCGCTTGCCGATCGGAATGATCGCATAATCGATGCCGGGGACGTAGTACCGCGTGCGCCGGCCGTTGTGGGCGAGGATCGTTCCCACGAGAATGCCTCGCTCCCTCAGAAAGATCGGACGCGAGCCGCCGAGCGCGTGCGCCTCGGATCGAACGTATCGCCGCCCGGCGTCGCCGCTCACGTGGGTCCACTGGTAGGCCGACGCCAGGTTCGCGTTCAGCGAGCCGAGCGAGGTCGGCCGGGCGTACAGGACGTCGAAGCCGCCGCCGAATTCGTTCGTTTCCACGTCGAGGTCCGCTCGCTCGTAGAGCCCGAAGCCGTCGAGTGTGATCCGCAGATCGTCGCGGGGGCGATAGACAGCCTGGGCATCGAACTTGTGCTGCGCGACGTCGACCGCGCTCTGCTGGAAACGGTAAAACTTGTACCGGTGGATCGTCGTGAGCCGGTCGCCGTGGCTCAGCGTCAGCCGCGGGACGAATTCCAATTCGTCGCGGGCGAGGTCGCCCTGCTCGGCGTTGCAGCGGAAGAACGTATCGAACATATGCTTCTTTTCCGGGCCGAACGCCCAGTCGTGCTCGACCCGGATCTCGTCGCGCCGGGTATCGAAGTCGTAGGGGCTGCCCTGGTAGTTGCTTTCCTCGCGGTCGTGGTCGTACTGGACGCGCAGCTTCTGGTCGTCCGAGATCGTCCACGTGTGGTCCAGGTAGAAGCGGGTGTTCTCCAGCTCCTCGTTGTCAATCGGGTCGTGGTTGCCCCGGCGGTCCACGTCGCGCCAACTCAGGCCGATCTCCGTTACCGTCGGTCCGGCCACGATCAGCGACGCAACGCCCGCCTCGGTCTGTATCTCGTGCAGCGAGGGCAGGAATCGCCGGGGCAGACGGGCGTCAAAACGGCGGGCGTACGCGTTGAACGAGATCGGCCTGGTCTTGAGCGCGTCGATCGACACGTCGTACTCGTGGAGGAATCCGTGCTCGCGGTCGCTGTCGCTCCAGCCGTCGATCTGTTCCTCGAACCGCGTTTGTGAGAGCCCGAACTCCAGGGCCGCCCGGTATTCGAGCAGGTTGGGGTCGTAGACCTCGCCGACGAGCGTCGTGCCCGCAAGCTGGTGGAACAGCAGGTCTTGGTTTTCGTGAAGCGAGTCGCGTTTCCGCGGAACCGACGAGGTGACCCGCCGCTGCTCGTATTCGGATTCCACGCCCACGTAGAGATCCGCCACGCGAAGACGGAAAGCCTGCGGCGGCGCGGGCGGAGGCTCGTCGGCCGGCGCGGTCGCCGAGGGCGGTGCGTTCGGGGCGCGGGTCTCGGCGGCGAAGCTTGTTGTGCCGGGTTGCACGATCATCGCAAGCACCAGGAGTGGGAATTCTGCACGCATGCGATGGCCGCCGAGCGCACGCCACGGTCACGCTCAATGAATACCGTAATCGCCCAATGCACAACCGGCAGGCTCGCGACGAAAAAGAGCCTGTCGTGTCCCTTACGGCGGATCGTGAATGCCCTCGGCGATCGAGGCGGCCGCCTCCAGGTTCAGGGCAAACGCGCTGCCCCCGCCGTGGTGGCAGCGCAAACAGACCACGTCCACGGTCACCGCCGCCTTGCCGTCGGCGCCGGTGGGAAGTTGCGTTCCGTCGGCTGTGAGCGTGCTCGGGAAGGTACGGGGCATCGTGTCGATGTTCATCAGGTGGCTTCGCGTGTCACCGATGCGGGCCTGGCCGATGAGCGTAAACGAGGCATTCCGGGCCGCCGGCGGCATGTGGCAGCTCTGACAGGTGACGCGTTCGGCGTAGTCTCCCTGCGCGAACACCTTGGCTTCGTGCCTGGCCATGTTGGCGCCGGAATGGCAGTTCTGGCATGTGTTTCGCAGCGCGAGGTCGCGGTCGTGCAGAACGGAGGTGTGCGGCTCGTGGCAGAAGGTGCAGTCGAAGTCGTCGTGCGGGCTCGCGAGCGTCTCCGCCCACTGATAGTGGCCCAGGAGGAAGCCGTCCGCCGCGGGCAAGTGCCCGGGGTTGCCCGGATCGCCGTGGCAACGGCCGCAAAACGCCGCCGAACCGGGAAGTTCCAGATTGCCGGCCGCCGGATTCCGGATGTGGATGCTGCCCGGCCCGTGGCAGGCTTCGCATTGCACGCCGTCCAACGCCCAGGTCCCACCGACGCCAGGCCGATTCTCCTGCCGTCGCCCTCCGTTCTCGGCCATTGCGAGCGGCCCGGTCGTGTGGCAGCGGAAGCAGGCGTAGTCGTAAGAGAGTGTCTCGACAGGCTCGACGCTCGTCGGGACGTGCCCGCCGGGTGCGAGGGAGATCAGAAAGGGCAGGTTGTACTGGGTCAACGGCCCGCCGGGGCCGTCGGTGAACAGAAAACCGCCGTTGCCCACGAAGTTGGCCGCCTTGTTGTATCCCCCGATCACCCAGCGGATCTCGCTCCAGGCCAGACCCAGTGGGGGAGTGGGAACGCCGGCGGGTGAGAGCGGATCGGGATACCGCGGCGGTCCGCCGGAAACGCCCTTCAGCGCCTGGCTGTGACCGTGCAGGCTGTGCCACCGGCTGAAGGTCTCGTGACAGGTCAGGCAGGTGGCGGAACCGACAAAGGTCGCTGGGCATCCGAGCGGGTTGACCTCGCAGGGGTCCGAGGGGGGGGGAGCGACGCCGCATCCGGGCACCGTCCAGCAGGCGAGGGTGAGAATGATTGCGGCCGGTATCCAAGGCTGCTTCCGTGCTCGGCCGTCGGCCAACCTCAGATTCCCTTCAAGCACGGCACGCCTCCTATGCGTAGCCCGATCGAAGTCCGTTGCGGACTTGTCCGCACCTCCCGCGGACGGGCACGGGACGGCCTCCATCGCCGTCCCGTGCCGCTCTACCACGGTTCCTTGCTCCGGACCGCCCGGCTTCCGATCCGATACGCATCAAGAGGTTGCCGTCAAGCGACCGGACAATCGCGGCACCTGCTTCTCGAACTCACCGATTACATCCATAGGAGTTCCATAGCTCTAACGAGCCGCGGGCTGAAGCCCGCGGCTCGTTAATCGCCGGATCGGTCGATTCGAGTTACTTGTTCAGGTTGCTCAGCCGGGCCTTGATGTCCGTCAGGATCTTCCGCGCGTACTCCGGATTGTGAGCGCCCAGGCTCAGATCGTTGGCCACCCAGTAGTACAGGAACCGGATCTTCTTGATTTCGTCCGACACCTGGCTCTGGTCCGACGGTCCGCCCGCGGACGTGTATTCCCAGGTCGACGCGGGCCCCAGCCGGGTCAGGATTTCATCCAGATCCGCCTGTACCTCCGCATGCAAGGCCTGGAGATCGGACTGCGCGGCGGCGGCGGTCGGGTGACAGCCGATGCCCGAGCAGGCGTTCAGATTCACTTCGAACCTGTGGCCGGAATCCGCGTCATCCGAGTGCATGTGGCAGGTCGCGCACTGTTTGGGCACGAAGCGGTGTACCGAGTTGGTGTTGGGCACCAGCAGGGTCTGATTGTCATTCGGCAGCGGCATCTCGCCCAGGTAGAAGTTGGCCTGGATACTGTGGTGCGAACCCCGGCCGGTCGCGGTCCACACCGCGCCCCGGTCGTGGTGGCACTGCCCGCAGATGTTGAACCGGGCGGCGTTGGTCGTGTCCGCGATCAGGTTGGACTGCTCCGGGTATGCGACCTCCGGGTAGCGCAATTGGGCATCCTCGGTGCCGCCGTCCGGATTCGCCGAATTGCCCGTTTTCCGATGCGGGTCGTGGCAGACGACGCACGTCACCGCGCTCATCTCCTCGCGGGCTTTGCCTTGCAGCAGCGTGTCGGGAATCGTCTCGACCCCGCGCACGAGCTTCTGATCGCGGAAATCACCCGAATGGCAAATGCCGCAGCTGTTGAGGTTTCTCCCCTCGGTGAAGTACCCGGCGGTACGCTCTTCCACGAGTTCGTGAAGGGACGAGGACCACTCGTCGAACGTCGCATGGTGGTAATTGTGGCACCTGCCGCAGACGGCCGAGTCGATGCTCGTGGGCGGACGCTTGCTGCTGTCGTCCACGTTGTTCACGTGCTCGCGTCCGGGCCCGTGGCAGCTCTCGCACTGCACGCCGGCCAGATGCCCGGTCGAGGCTTCATCGACGAAGCCGCCGGCCTCCCCGTAACCGACCGTATGGCAGCCGAGGCACGCCGGGTTCGTCCCCTGCCCGATCGCCTTGAGCGTCTCGAGGGCCCGGGAATGGTGGGTTCCGATCCAGTCGTTGTAATGGCTGCTGTGGCAGCGCTGGCATCCTTGCGTTTCCGTCGTACTCACCGTCGCGCCGACGTACTGTCCGGCCTCGGGCGCCGGGGGCGGAGGCGCCGGCGTCGGTGCGCAGCCTTGTCCCATCGACATCACCACGCATGCGGCGCCCACCACGCCGAGCAACACCTTCACCCACAACGATACGTTCCTTGCGTTCGCGTTCATGGCTACTCCAATTCTCGCAAAAGGTTGGACGACCTTACTCGTCTCGAATGACCCATATCCAAGCCCCGATCAGTCGAACCTGTGGATGCCGGTCGCGATTTCGCCGGCCGACCGCAGGGTCAGTCTGAACGGGTAACCGTTCTCCGTGTTGTGGCAGCGCAGGCAGACGAAGTCGAGGGTCGTCGCCGCCCGGCCCGATCCGTCCTTCAGCACGGCCCCGCCATCAGGCGTAAACATGTTCGTGAAGTCCAACGGGCGGGTGTCGATTCGGAAGATGTGTGTCCGCACGTCGCCGATCCGCCCCGCGGACTGACCCACGACCGAGGAGCCCGCGCTCCTGCCCGCCAACGGCATGTGGCAACTCACGCAGGACAAGGCCTCCACGTAGTCTCCTCGCACGTGGGTCTTACCCGTGTGGATGCCCAGGTTCCTGTTCGGATGGCAACTCGTGCACGTGCGGGCGATGCCGACCGGATCGAAGTGGGCGGACGCATGCGGGTCGTGGCAGGCGATGCAGTCGAAATTCGCGTGCCCGCCGCTGGCCCGCAACTCGGCGTATTGCTCGCGGTAACCGATGAAACCGCCGGCTGAGTGAATCACCCCGTCCGCCGAGGAAGAGTGGCATCGGCCGCAAAAGGCCGCGCTGCCATCGACGAACAGATCTCGATTGCCCGGACTGCCCGGATGGCGGGAACCCGGCCCGTGACACGCTTCGCACTGCACACCCGCCTCGTGCCAGGTGCCGCGGATGCCGGGACGATTCTCCTGGTACGTCGGTGCAGCCGGATCGAACACCGTCGGCCCCGTCGTGTGGCAGGAGAAACAGGTGTACTCATAGCTCAAGGGCCGGCCCGCCGACGGCTCGAACGGGGCAAACCCCGCGACCGTTCCCGCGGGGGGGTAACTCAGATTCCACTGCGCTTCGACGCCAGCCTCGCCGGTGGTTATCAGAAAGCCGTCCTGATCGACGAAGTTCGCTTTACGCAGGTAGCCGCCGACGACGTAAGAAACATCCATCCAGTCGAAGCCCGCCGGAGGCTGGGGCACGCCCGAGACCGCCGGGTATGCCGGCGGCTGGCCCTGGCTGCGGTTGAGCTGCCAGGCATGGCCGTGCAGACGATGCTTCGTCGCGATATCGGTGTGACACGCGGAGCAGGCGCTCGAGCCCAGGTACGCGGCTTCCTGATTGGTCGGGTCGGTCGTGTTCCTGTAAACCGGAGTCGGCACGTTGCCGTCCGACGGGCCGGCCGGCGCGCAACCACCCAGGCCGGTGATGCCCAGACATGCCGCCAGAATCAGGGCGTGGGGCGAAAACCAATCCCTTGGCAACGAATCGGCCTCCCGCAAGTAACCGGTTGCGACGGTACCCGGACCGTGCGTCCCGTCGGGCTGCGAGGTGAAGGGATACCGCTATCCCCCAATTACCTCTCAAAGGCTCAGTCCATCGATGAATCACAAAGTCGCTTGTTGGCCGTGCCGGTATACATGTATCGGCAAACAGCCCCAGGTCCTGTTCATTTTGATCTGATGCGGAAGCTGTGCCGTATCGCACCGATCTGGTGCGGTACTCTTTGAGGAGGACCAGAAGTGTGGTGACCATCTATCGTCGCCCGATCGCCATCGATCGGACCCGTCCTCCATGGATCGACGGTCGTGTTTCGTTTTCGGGCGCGCCTCAGGTTCGGAGCGCATTACCGCTGTCCCTGAACGCATTGATCGCGCCGCGGCGATCGCTCATGCGGAGGGTCGATGGAGTCGTTGGACCGGCGTCATCGCCTCGAAAGGGCCGGGTTTCGAGGCGACGTCGCGCCGACTGTATGGGATCGGCGGACCCGATCATCCCCCCAGCAGAGAGCCGAAAATCCCGTCGAGGAACGACGTGAACAACTGCATGATCACGCCGATGAGCGTGTCCTGGAGGCTCGCCAGGACGTCCTGAAAAATGGAATTCATGTCGAACATGGCTCATTCTCCTTT
>JAPKGY010000163.1 GCA_026647385.1 Phycisphaerae bacterium
AGATCCTCAAGGATGCACTCGGACGTCAAAAGGCACTCGAGACGCGCCAATCCCCGCGAAGGCTGGTACCGGCGGCGCACGAACTCCCGGCCGGCCCGGCCTATCGCTTCCGCTTGCCCACGATTTTCCAGAAGCTGCAGGACCGCCTCGGCGAAGCCGCCCGCTTCCTCCGCCACGATCAGTTCGCGACCCGCCTCCGCTCCGATCCCTTCCGCGACGCAAGGCGTCACCACACACGGGCGACCTGCCGCCATGGCGGTCAGGACTTTCGTCTGCACGCCTCGGGCCAGTCGCAACGGCGCGACGTTTACCCGCGTCTTGTGCAGATAGGGTTCGACGGCGGGTACGGTACCCGTCACCCGGACGGAGCAGCCGTCGTCGAGATCCCTGACGGTCTGGGTGGGGGACCTCCCGACAATCCACCACTCGGCGTCCGGTCTGCGCCGGCGGATCGTTGGCCAGACGGCTTCCGCGAACCAGCAGGCACCCTCGATGTTCGGCGGGTAGTCCATGGCGCCGACGAAGCCCACGACGGGCCGGGCGGGCAACGGCGGGGGATCGACTTTTGCCGATCGGTCGGCGAACGGTGCGTCGAGTTCCAGCGAGGCGCCGGTTTCGATCACCTGCAGATTCGCCCGGAGTGATGCATCGGCGACCAGATCCGCCTCCCTCTGGTTACACACCACGCAGGCATCAAAGGCCGACATCCATTCCCTTTCGCGCCGGCCAAGGCGTTCCCCCTCCTCCCGATAGACCCACGTCATCGGCCAGGAGGCCCGCGGGGCGGACTCCGCCCATTTGCGGCTGTCCAGA
The DNA here is from genome assembly GCA_026647385.1 of Phycisphaerae bacterium. GTDB lineage: Bacteria > Planctomycetota > Phycisphaerae > UBA1845 > PWPN01 > JAPKGY01. The sequence goes on from JAPKGY010000163.1 coordinate 814, forward strand.
TCCACAAAGTCCAGAACGCGTCGTCGGGCGGGAACCTCCAGGGCCAGCGGAGCCACGCCGCTCGAGAAAGCCAGAACCGCATCGAATTCGATCCCCCTGGCCCAGTCGAGCACGCGGCTGCGCAACCGCGATGACGCGAAGTAGGCTTCCGTGGCGGTTCCGCCCGTCAGCAGGCTGGCGGCCGCGCGAACGCCCGCCAGGGTCGGACTCAGGTGGACGGCTGCCAACCCCCGGCATCGGGCACGCAGGTCAGCCAGAGAGGCGGCTGTGGCGGCCTGCTCTTGCCGATTTCCGGGCGGGTCGATGAAGCCTGCGCACCAGACGTCGTGCCGGCGGGTCAGCCAGCGAAGCTCCGCCGCGGCCCGCAGCTTGGCGCCGCGGTCGGGAGGGCAGGGCAGGCGATGCGTCAGCACGAGCACTTTCATGTCGACTTTTCGGCCTCGGGGGCCGGTCCTCCTTTCTTATCCGGGTATCGACTTGGACAGCCAGGCTCCGAGCGGGCGGGTGACCGCCAGGGGCAGTCTCGACCAGAGCCGCTGGGCCATTTCCAGTTTTCGATTGTCGGGATGCAAGTCGGGCGCTCGTCCACCTGGAGGAACGTAATACTGGTAACGCAGCGGCGTGGGCTCGAATCCCTGAAACCGCTTGAAGTTGTACGCGCCGGCGTTGCTTTCGCGAGATCGGCCGAAGTCGAACAGGCGGCAGCCGAGTTCGACCCCCCGTTCCATCGCGGTCAGGTACAGGAAGTTGTTCGGGTGAAGCTTCTCGAATCGCTCGTCGCAGCCGGCGAAATAGGGCATCAGGGTATCGCGGTAGATGAAGCTGAGCAGACCGGCGATCGCCTTGCCCCGGAACCGGACGATCTGGACGAGGTGGCCCGGTCGATGGCTGCGCGGCGGATCGTCCTCACGGGAAGAAACCGGAGCGGTTCGGTCCACGAGTTGCCGGAAGAACCTCAGCGGATAGTTGACGGACGCGACCCGGCGCATGCTCTGGGTGTAGAGGGACCAGACGGTTTCGAGCTGTCCATCGTCAAACACCGCTTCGAGTTCATGACGCTCGCGCGCCTGACGGGCGGCTGCCCGCGCTTTACGGGGCAGCGTGGCGAGGACCTGGTCCGCCCTGCCGGGCAGGGCTCTGCGGAAGGTGACGTACCGGTCGACGATCGGCAGGGCGGGGGACCGGGCTTCCATCGAGCGAATGTCCATCCATCGGCAGCGGAGTCGATCCGCCAGGGCGGCTGCGTGGTTCAGCAAGGCTTCGTGGCCCGCTTCATTGTCGGCGAGGGAGCCTCCGTAGACGCCGTAAGGCACGCTGACCAGGATTCGGCCCGCCAGGCGGCTTTCAATGAGCATGAGCGGCAGGACACCGGCAAGGCGCTCGTCCTGCCACGCGGTGAGATAGCGGCACGGGTGGTCGTAGACCTCGCGGACCGCGTCGCGCCACATCAGGGTGTGGAACAGGGTGGCCTCCGGATGACGTGCGACGTACTCCTCCCAGAGGGTGTCCAAGCGTTCGTCGTGATCGATCACACGTGGGGACATACTGCAATCCTGCCACGGCTGCCTGGGTATTCCGGGCTAGTGCAGCCCGCCCGGGCAGAGTTCCTGGCCATCGTTCAGATTCATCGTTTCGCTATTGACCCCCGCGACGATGCAGCCGGCGATCACCATGTGGTTGGCCTGGAGCATCTTGACGCTTCTGAGCAGAAGCGGCTCGGGGGTGCGGTTCATACGGATGACCACGAGCACCGAGTGGCAGAGCGGGCCGATGAGGCCGATGTCCGCGCAGGTGTGAACGGGAGGGGTATCCACCAACGCATAGTGATACCGTTCGCCGATTTCCCGAAACAGTTCGGAGATCGGATCGCCGGCCAGCAGGTCGTTCGGGCCGGCGTCGCCGAGGTGGCCGGCCGGGACGAGGTGCAGGTTGTCCCGCACCACCGGGATGCACACGTCGGCGAGGCGTTTCTCGCAACGGAGCACCTCGGCGGCGCCGGGGCGATTCTCGCACTGGAGCATCCGGGTCAGCCCGCGCTGCCTGAAATCCAGATCAATCATGGCGACTCGAAGATGCCGGAGCTCAGCCAGCGAAAACGCAAGATTGGCGACGGTGACCGTTCGTCCCTCCTGACGAAGCGTGGACGTGACCGCGTGGATCCGGGCGCTGCCGCTGGGGTTATTGGTCAGCAGGCGGGTCCGGACCGCCCGGTACTTTTCCGCGATGGCGCAGCTCGGGTCGTGGAATGCCAGGACGCGCGGGTCCACGCATTCCTTGGCGAGCGGTTTGGCGGTCACCGCAAACGGCTTGCGCAGCGGCGGAATCTTGACGAAGGATTCGGCAAACGGCTCGCGTGCCGGGAGCATCGCGAGGTCGCCCCGGCCGACACGGGGATCGCCGGCCTGCGATTCGCCGCCAGCCGGGCCGGCCCATCCCGGCACGCCGGTCCTCAGGCGGTGCTCGCGCTCCTGTTGAGCACGTTTGAGTGCTTCAGCAATTCGTCCCATAGGTCACGCCGTCCCTGTTTGGGTCATGATGGAGTTCACACTCCCAGTACACCAACCAGCCATTCCACGGGCAGCCTGCCCGCGAGCAGGTGGTTATAGACGTCGGGCCTTTGCACGCTTACGTACACGGCGAGGCAGGCGGCAGCCACCGCGACCGCCTCCGCCCCGGCGAGAAGCGGCAGCAGCATCCGCCGATCGAGCCAACCCGCCTTCGGGCCCACTCGAATCTCCTGGATCGCTTCCAGAACGGGGATCCCCAGCAGGGTGCGTATCCGGGCGGGGTCTCGAAGGGTGCGATCGAGGATCTCCCGGAGAAACACGGCGGCCGCTCCGAGCGCAAGGCCGATGCCGGCGCTCAGAAGGAAGATGCCACCCAGGGTCGGGGAGAACGGTTTCTGGGGGCGCTGGGCCGGTTCGACGGTCGCGAAGCGGATGCCGTGCGCGCCTTCCTCCGCGGTCAGGGCCCGGTTCACCGTGTCGACGTGGCTCGCCCATGCCCGAGCCTCCGCCTTGAGGCGCTGCAGCTCATCCTGGCGAATGAGATAGTCCTGACGGCGCTCGAACAGCATCCCTTTTTCTTCTTCGAGGTAGGCCTTTTCCTTTTGGCGTTTGGCCAGGTCGCCGTCCAGGCGGGCGATGTCGTCGTTCAATGTCTTCAGTTCGCTCTCGACGCGGAGTTTTTCCTGGGCGGTCGGGTCGGTGCCGACGTTCGCCTGGACGCTTGTCGTGCCCGAGGCGGCGATCGACTCGGGAAGCTGCTCCCAGGCGCTCCGCAGATGTTCGAGTTTTTCCCGCAGGCCCAGCACGTGCGGGTGGTTGTCGGTCATCTGGCGCAGGGCCCTTGCGTCGGCGATCTCCGCCTTGACCGCGTCCATCTCGCGCTCGAGGCGCAGGCGCTCGGGATTCGGCTGGATCTTGGCCGTCGCCGCGAGGGGGGTTTCAGCCGGAACCGCGCCGGGCTGATTGAGACTCTGCAGATACTCGGTCAGGCTGCGGACCTTGGCTTCGAGCTCCTTGCGGCGTGCGGAGCCTTCCTCGATCGCGAGGTTGGCCGCCATCAGCCGCTGGCTGAGCAGGTCCGGGTCGGATGGGGAAATCCCCGGATGGGCCAGGCTGAGTTGGAGCAGCTCAGCCTCCTTCTTGGCCGCCATCTCGGACCGTTTCTGCGCCTCCTTGGTGAAGAACGTCTTGGACTCCGCCAGGATGGTCGAGATCTGCTCGCTCGTGTTGCGCATGTAGTTTTCGCTGAGCTGTTTGACCAGCTTGACTCCGAGATCCGGGTCGCTTCCGCGGTAGCGCAGCTCGATCAGGTCGAAAGAGACGCTCTTCTCGATGACGGAGATTTCGAGGCACTTGGACAGGTTGGTGGTCAACTGCAGTTTGCGGGCGTCGCCGCCCGGCGTCAGTTTTCCGTTTGCATCGCGGGGAAAGTCCCTGGTCAATCCCAATTGGTCGATGGCGGCACAGAGGGCGTGGTATCCCTTGAGGTTGATCGGAAGCGAGGGCCGGAGCTTGGTGAACGAATACGGCGAGTTGGTGTTGATGAGGTTGGTGATCACCTCGTCGTCGCGCCGCTCGAAGATCGTGCTCAGGACGTACCGCCGCGGAATTCCCAGGCTGGCGATCAGGGAGATCAGCATGCCCGTGAGCAGCGGGAACGCGAACAGCCACCGTCTCCGGCTGAGAACCGTGAGAACTCGGCCGATCACGTGCTGCAGGTCGCTGGCCGCCGGCTCGTCCGCCGCGGTTCCATAGCGAGGCCCGAGAATAATGGAGGTCGGTTGTGTACTCATAATCTACCTGGGCAGATCGCTCTGCCTACCTCATCAACTGCATCATGATCGCCTGCTTCTTCCAGTTGGTATCGTTGTCGTCGTCGTAACGGTAGCCGTACTCGCCGTACTCCCACCGATCGGGAGCGTCCTTGATGCGGACGGCATAGTCGTAGGTGTTCATGACCGGTTGGAACGGGAAGAGCAGTTCGCGCACGCGCAGGCCGACCCATGCGAGCGGCGTCGGCGGCACGTATACGATATCTCCCTCCTTGAGCAGGAAGTTGTTCTGCATGTCGCCGGACTGCATCATCTTGTCCACGTCGACGACGATTTCGTGGCGCTCGTCGGGCGCCGCGCTGGGCCGGATGACCTTAACTTGGGCACCCCAGGCCAGGCCCGTCGGCCCCGACCGGGCCAGCACGTCGAGCAGGGTGTCCCGTCCCGTGTAGGGATGTTTGCCGCCGTTGGAGACCTGGCCGAAAACGTAAATCTTGCGACTCTCGTACCCGGCCACCTGGACGTTGACCTGGGGCGAGTTGTAGTACCGCCTGAGCAGGTCCTCGAGTTTGGCGGCCAATTCCCGCGGCGTCAGGCCCGAGACCTTCACTTCGCCCAGCAGCCGCAACGAGATCTTCCCATCGCTGCGGAGCTGCTGGATCTCGTTGTCGATTTCAGGGCAAGTCGGGGAACTGATGGCCACGATGTCGGGCGGCTCGATTCGGTAGTTTGTGTCGCCGACGTCCTGGGTATGGGCCTGGGCGAAATGCTGGAGCTCCTCGTACTTGGCCTGGGAACAGCCCGGACCACAGGCGAGAATGGCCAGCACAGCCAGGCCGGTCCAGATCAATGCCGAATGAAGGCGCATGTCGGTCATCCTTGACACCCTCGAGCGATCCTTCGCGTCCGTGGGCCTTGTCCCTGCCTCCGACGTGCCGGGACCCGGCGCAGGACGTACTGGCTGCCCCTTTCCGTGATCCAGTCATCGGTTCGATAAATGCCTTGTTTAACTTATCTTCGCCAATTTTTTCTCGGCCGGTCCGAGAACCTCAAGACCGGTAACTGATGGTCCGATAGAACCGCTTGGACCGGGTGCCGACGATCGGGTCCGATAACTCGCGGCCCCCTTGCGTCCACCGGTTTTGGGACCCTCTCAGGAGTCCGAAACATGTACTGCTCACACTTTGGCTTGCATCGGCCGCCGTTCAACAACACGCCCGATCCGACGTTTTACTTCAGCACGCCGGAACACGAGGAGGCCTTGGCCACGCTCCAATACGGTGTGTTCCAGCGGAAAGGGTTCAGCCTGGTCACGGGCGAGGTCGGCGCGGGCAAGACGCTGATCGGCAGGATGTTCCTCCGGCAGGTGGACCGCAGCGCGTCCGTGGCGGTGATCTCGCACACGAACCTTAACGGGCGGCAACTCCTGACAGCGATTTGCCGGGAGTTCGAGATCGAAACGCCACCCGATGCCACCAACCTCGAACTGACCGAACGGCTCCAGAACTTCTTGCTCGATCAGTTTGCCCGGGACCGTTTCGCGGTGGTCTTGCTCGATGAAGCCCAGAACCTGCCGGACGAGAGTTTCGAGGAGCTGCGTATGCTCGGCAACCTGGAAGCCGACGACGCCAAACTGCTTCAGATCTGCATCCTCGGCCAGCC
>JAPKGY010000164.1 GCA_026647385.1 Phycisphaerae bacterium
CGAACAGGGGAGTTTACTCAAACTGACGGATTGTGTTCATCGAATCCCACCACCCCAAAGAGCCGCGGGCTTCAGCGCTCGTCGCCGTGGCGACCCGCGCTGCTCCTCGCTGCGAAAGGTCGTTCCGCACATTTGAAGCGCCGTGCGGGTCAACGTTTGACTCCAGTGCGATCCAGAAGTTCAGACCACGCCCTCGAAGAGGGCACGACCCACGCGAATCATGGTGGCCCCCTCCTCGATGGCGACCTCGAAATCGCCGCTCATCCCCATGGACAACTCGCGGAATTCCGGGCCGACGACCCGCTCGCTCTTCATATCCTCGAAAACCTCACGGAGTCGGGCGAAATGTGGGCGGGACGCCTCCGGATCGTCGTCCAGCGGCGCCATGGTCATCAGGCCGACCACGCGGATCCCCGGCAGCTCGATGATGTGCTCAGCCAGGTGCGGAACCGCCCCGACCGCGATGCCGAACTTGGACTTCTCACCCGCGACGTTCACCTCGATCAGAACGGGATACGTCCTGCCGATCCGGGCGGCCTCGGCGCTGATATCCTCAGCCAGGCGGAGGCTGTCGAGCGAGTGAATCGTGTGCGCCCAGGGCAACAGCGGACGCACCTTGTTGCGCTGCAGATGACCGATCATGTGCCAGCGCGGTTCAGCCGGCGCGGAGTCCGGATCGAGCTTGCGCCGGCGGGTGAGGTGCTCGTTGAGCATGCCGGCCCGTTTGACCAGCTCCTGAACGCGGCTTTCGCCGAGGTCCTCCATGCCCATCTCGACCGCCATCCGGATCACGTCGCTCTCGACCATCTTGGTGACGGCCACCAGGCGAATGTCCTCAGGTCGCCGGCCCGCACGCTGGCAGGACTGGGCGATCCGCTCGCGGACCCGCTTGTAGTTCTCCGAGAGTTTTCTACGCATGGCGTACGTCCGTGCCCGCCTCAGGCCCCTTTCCGGTGGGCGGATTATACCGCCGGCCGCCGAACAGTTCACGCCTGGAACCCACCGCCCGGATTGGTTGAGACCGAGGCAGCTTCGGCGGTTCCATCATGGACGGTATGCCACCCAGGCCTCCCGGTCCATGCCACTCCGTTGCGGATCCACCCTTCATGCCCCGCGGCTACCGTCCCGGATTGATCGCCGGCCGGCCGGCAGGCAAAATAAGCGCGATGGTAACGCTCGAACAGGTGATTGTGCCGCCGCCCGCTCCAGGCCAACCGCTCGACTTCCTCGCGATGTTCGGAGACAACGCGCCCGTGGAAATGGAAATCGGCAGCGGCAAGGGCGGATTCCTGCTCCGTCGAGCCCGTGCCCTGCCGGATCGGCGGTTCCTCGGCGTGGAGTGGGCGAACAAGTATCACCGGTATGCCGCGGACCGCATGGTCCGCTGGCAGGTACCGAACGTCCGACTCATGCGGACGGACGCCGCCCATCTCGTCCTTCACCATCTTCCGCCCGCAAGCCTGGCGGCCTTGCACGTCTACCACCCCGACCCGTGGCCCAAGAAACGCCACCACAAGCGGCGGCTGATCCAGGGCCCCTTCGTGGTCGCCGCGGTCGACGCACTGGCCGACGGCGGACGCATCGCCATTCAGACGGATCATGCCGCGTACTTCAAGCAGATCCAACAGGTCCTTCGCGACGAACCCCGGCTTTCCGAAGCAGCGTTCGACGTGCCGGAGGCCGGGGCGATCGATGGCCGAATGGAAACCAACTTCGAGATCAAGTACCGCAGGGAAGGCCGACCGATCTATCAGATCGCGATGGTCAAGACAGCATCGGCCCGGCCTCGCCCCGTTGAGTCCGCAAAGGGTGGCATGACCTGACTTGTCAGCAAGTGTCCTCTCAATTGCACTGGGTTTCAAGGTGGCGCCGACTCCGGGACGCCCGGCTGCGTCTCCGGCACCGGCTGCATCGGGCCAATGTCCTCCGGAACCGCCAGAATGACCCGCAAGGTCATCTCCTGATGGTTGCGCCGAATGCGAACGTCGATCCACTCGCCCGCTCGACGCGCTCGGATCACGCGCCGCAACTCGGCATAATCGCGTATGCCCTGCCCGGCCACCGCGATGATTTCATCCCCCGCGAGCATCCCCGCGCGCAAGGCCGGCGACGGGTCGGCCACCGAGATCACCCGGACAGCCCCACGCGAACGCGAATCAAGCTGCACCCCGATCAAGCCGCGCCGCAGGTTATGGCCGATCGCCAGATCGTCGGCGCTTTCGCGGACTTTCCGCCGGGGAATCGCGAAACCGATGCCCGAGTCGTACCACTCCACACCGGCGATCGGCGCATCCGCCAGACCCATCGGGACGCAGATGCCGAGCACCCGCCCTTCCAGGTCGATCAACGGCCCCCCGAAGTTGGCCGGCGACAGGTGAGCGTCGGTCTGGATCGCCAACCCGCTCATGCGGTTCAGGCCGCTGACGATCCCGACGTTCATCGAGCACCGCGGACCTCCGAAGCCGCGCCCCAGCGCGATCGCGGACTCGCCCACAACGGGCGGCTCGCCCTCCATCCGCCACGTGGGCACCGGAAGGTCCCGGACGTTGACCTTGAGCATGGCCAGCTTGCAGACCTCGTCGCGAGCGAGCAACTCACCGACCAGCCGCCGTCCGTCTGCCAGCACGACGGTGATCACCGTCGGGTTACGGAGAAAGTTGAACGTGCTGGTGAGGATCAAGCCGTCGGACGAGTAAACCAGACCGGTGGTCGGGCCGTCCGCCAGGATGAAACCTCCAGGGGCAGCCGGTCCGGTCGTCGCGCCGCCCCCACCGGGCTGCGTCCCGCCGACCGTTTCGATCGTCACCACCGACGGGGATACCTTCGCAGCCGCCGCGCGCAGCACCTCCGCCAACGCGCGATAGCCGTCAGCGGAGGACGAGCTCGCCCGGGGACTGTCCCCATTTCGCTGGGTCGAAGAGTGAGCCGTGACACCACGCGAGTTCCCTCCACCAAGAACATACCGCGAAATGGGGACTGTCCCCCTTTCCGCGAACTCGCGGTGTCCAGCGTTGGACGCAACGGTCGCCGCATGCACGGTGCAGAGCGGCACGCAGGCCGACGCAAGAGCCGACAGGCAACAGACCCTGCTTCTCATTTCGGCGGCTCCGTGAGGGTGAATTGGATCGGCACGAGAACGTCGCCGCGTTTGACGGTCAGAGACAGTTCATCTCCGGGATGGAGGCGATCGCACAGCTCCTCGAAGACCCGCGATTGGGTAATCGCCAGCCCGTTGGCGCTGATGATCAGATCGTCGGGCCTGACCCCCGCGCGATCGGCCGGCGAACCCGGCACCACGCTTCGTACGAAGGGCAATTCTCGCCGATACGCGAGCTTCGAGAGGCGAATACCGTGATAGCCGGGCCCCGCCGCCGTCGCCCGTGCGCCGGCAGGCCGGCTTTCCGCGCCGCCGGCGGACTGGGCATCCGCCAGAAACGCGCGAATTTCGGCGGCCGGGTACGCGTAGTTCATGAACGTGTTGGTCAGCCGCGACGTCACGATCTCGCCGACCAGACCCACCCACTTGCCCGCCGCATCGACGACGGCGCTGCCGGCCGATCCGGGGTTGCTCGTAATCGCATCGAGCAGCAGCACCTCGCCTCTCCAGGGAAACGCCTGGGCCTCGCGCATCGCGTCCAGCCGGCACCGCCCGGCGATCGCCCCTTTCATCACGGTCAGCGGTTCGTCGCCCTGGGCAACCTTGAACGGGTTGCCGACGATGAAGATCGAATCGCCCTCGGCGCCCTCTTCACCGTCGGACGGCGTCAGCGGGCTCCACCGCGCGACGGTCATCTGCTCGTTCAGCGGCGCGGTCGTGTCGGTGTTCTCCGGTCGGTTGGCCGCCTTCAGCAGAGCGAGCTGCCGCCGTTCGTCGCGATAAACGACCTCGCAGCGCCACACATGGCCGTCGCGAGTAACCGCCCGCAGCCGCCGGGCTTCAAGCAGCAGGGAAAGAACCGTCAGCACGTGTCCGTCCGGGGAAACGATAACACCCGTGCCGTAGCCCGCTTCGGACCCGATGGCCGCACCATAGAGCTGAACAGTCCCAGCCAACACCGCATCAAACGCAGCCTCCCGACGGCTCGGCGCGGTCCGAGTCGCCGCCGGCTGAGACATCGCCCGCCGGGCCGCCGCGCGGGTGACCGTTTCATCGGTTTTGTAAAGCCCGGCGACCTGCGGCGGCAATCGGGCCGGTACGCGGTCCAGTTCGATCTCCTTCGAAACTCTGCGGCCTTCGTGCTCCCACGTCACCCGTATCAGCCAACCGGCGGGATACGTGCCCACCAGGTTGAGAAATGCATTGCTGCTGCCGATCGGCCGGTCGTCCAGCGCGAGCAACCGATCGCCCGGCTGAATCCCCGCCTGGGCCGCAGCCGATCCGCCCTGTACCTTGTCGAATACCGCCTGCCGATAGCCCGCGTCAACCACGGTCGCACCGAGCGCGCCATGCTCGACGAGCAGCCCGCGGCTCAGGCCCGGCATGAACCGCCGAATCTGATTCACGGAAATCGCGTAGGCGAGCCCGACGTTGACCCGCCCCCGCCGCTCGAACGAAGCCCGCCCGTTGATGCCGATCACCTGCCCGCGCGCGTCGAACAATGGCCCGCCGGAGTTGCCCGGATTGATCGAGGCGTCGATCTGAATGCAGTCCGTATAGACGAGCGAACGCGGGTCGGCGCCGGCCTGGTATCGTCCGACGCCGCTGACGATACCCGTCGTCACCGTGGGGGTGTAATCCTCAGCCAGCACAAACGGATTGCCGACTGCGAACACCGGATCGCCCACACCGACGGTGTCGGAATCGCCGAGGACCGCCGCCTCGAACGCGTCGCGCCCGGTCAGTCGGAACATGGCCAGGTCGCCGGTGGGATCGATGCCCAGCACCTCGAGCGGATATCTCCGTCCGTCGGACAGGCCCGCTTCGCCCCGTCGCTCGGGCATCAGGCCCGCGATCACGTGGAAGTTCGTCACGCCCAGACCGTCGGCGGAAACGATGACGCCCGAACCCCCGCCGCCGGCACCGGGATCGAAAATGCACACGACACTCCGGCAGGCGCGGGCGATGACCGCGACCCGCTGCTGCTCGGCCGCACGCACCAGCGCCCCGCCGTCGCCAGCCGATGTCGATGCGACTGAAACGAACCCCATCGCCAGCACGCCGACCGGGATCATCATCGACGCCCCATACTCAAACGTGCTTGCTCAACCTCGCCAGTGCCTGAACGTGCATGTCCGGGATGACCCCGTGCTGGTCCGGCGGAACGTCAAGCAGAAGATTCACGCCCCGCTTACGACAGGTCAGAAACTGATCGCGGAGCTCGTCGTCCGGTCGAGGCGGATCGTCGGGCATCCAGAACCAGTGCTTCCCGATCGGGTCGCAGACTTCGCCGGGCATGTAATACCGCTTCCCCTCGATCTCGCGCCATTTCTCGTGTCCTTTTTCCGGCGGCAGCCTCCGCTCGATCGAGATGATATCCGCAGGCCAGGCCTGGTCCACCGGGTACTGCTCCTGGGTGCCGATGCCGCTGTTCATCATGATGACCGTCCGCGGCTGAAGCGAGGCGATGGTCTGGTACAGGTAGGTGCGATAGCCGCGCCCGAGCACGCTGGGAATGTCGATCCACACCTCGGCGATCGGGCCGTACTGCGTGAGCAGCTCCGTGATCTGGGCGGTCTGGAAATCGTGATAGAGCGAGGTGGTATAGGGCCGCCCGCGGGTCTGATCCTCGGGTGCAGGTTTGCCGGCCCCGCGCAGATCGGAGGGCGTCCGGCTGCCAAACCGGTTGTGATTGTCCCAGGAACAGTAGTAGAAGCCCGGCAATACGCCGTGTTTCTCGCACGACTTCACGAACTTCTCGACGGCGTCGGTCTTGTTCGTGCTGTTCGCGACCGTGTAGTCGCAATGCTTGCTGGGCCACAGGCAATGGCCGGCCACGTGCTTGGTCGTCAGCACGATGTATTTCATGCCCGAGTCGCGGGCAACCGACACCCATTGATCGACGTCGAGCCGGTCGGGCGCGTACGTGGCCGCCGGGGCCTTGCCGTCGGGCAACTCATCCAGTACGTACGTGCTCATCCCGAAGTGGATGAACATGCCGTAGGCCAGAGCCTCCCACTGCTGAAGTTGCTCGAGGCTGAGCCTCTGGGCGCCGCCCTTCCCGTCTCCCGAGTCCGAAGCCGCCCCAGCCGCACCGGTCGTGATGGAACCCGTCGCCATGGCCGCCAACCCTCCAAGTCCCATTCTCGCACAAAGATCCCGCCGCGAATACTGGCCGTCCATCATGGTCGCTACCTCCTGATCAGAAGAAAGAAACCCTCGCCGCGAATGAAAGAGCCGCGGGCTTCCCTTGACACACGACGCGGGCGTATGCCCGCACCAAGCCGCTTCCCCTGGACACGAACGCATCCGCGTTCCTTTTGTGGCGAAGCCCCGTGTCGTATCAAGGGTTCGCGGCGAGTCGTGTGTCAAGGGCTTCAGGTCGCCGTGGCGACCCGCGCAGCCGTTCGATCCACAAGGAACCGCTGCGGCTTACCGTGAAATGCCATCGAGCGTTCCGACGCCCATCATCGGTCAATTGAATAATCTTAGCGAAAGGCAAGACGCTTGAACAACCCAAGGGGAACGTCAATCGGCGGCGACCAGGCGGACCGCCACCTTGACGATGTCGGCCGAACTCGGCAAGGCTTGGCTTTCCGCCGGCCTGGCGGCGGGAATCGGGCACGGGGCGGCACAGAC
>JAPKGY010000165.1 GCA_026647385.1 Phycisphaerae bacterium
GAGGCGGCGATCGCGGCGCTCAAGTCCGGGTACACGAAGTACACCCCAACCGCTGGCATCGGCGAACTCCGGGCGGCGATCGCGGAAAAGCTCCAACGCGACAACGGCGTGCCCTCGCCGGTCTGCTCGGCGGACTGCAACAACCGGTCGCCGGCGCGGAAGGCCAGCCGGGACAGGGAGCGGATAAAGGCACGCTCAGGCTCAATCCCGCCAAGGACATCACCATCGCCTCCGACGCGACGACCAACAGCATCATGGTGATGGCCCCGCAGGAAGGCATGAAGCTCGTCAAGAAGCTCATCGACAAGCTCGAGGAGCAGGACATCCCCACCAAGATCGAGCCGTTCCAGCTTCAGCACGCCGATGCCACCAAGGTGGCTACCGAGTTGGAGAAGCTCTTCGGGAGCCAGGGCGCCGGTCGCGGCGGCAGCAGCCTGGCAGCCCGATTCACCGGCATCCGGCCTTCGGCGCTCGGGACCATCACCGTCGCCTCCGACGCGCGAACCAACACCATCGTCGTTCGGGCACTCGAACCGGACATGGAGAAGGTTCGCCCCGTCGTCAAGGAACTCGACAATCCCCCGTCGGAGCAGCAGGTTCAGATCTACTCGATCGAGCATGGCGACGCCAAGGCGATGGCCGCCACGCTCCAGGCGATCTTCGTTCAGGATCCCAACGCCGTCGGCGTTCGTGCGGTCAGAATCACCGCTGACGTGGACACCAACAGCATCGTGGTCTCCGCTCCCGAGACGCAGCAGAAAATGATCGCCGAGCGGATCAAACTGCTCGACAGTCAAGTGGCTGCCCGGGTGACTCCCAAGCAGATCCAACTCGCGGTCGCAAACCCGTCGGTCGTGGCGGCCAAGCTGCTCGACGTCTTCGTCGGCAAGCGCGGCGGGCGGTCCGGTAAGAACGAAATCACCATCGTCGGCGACGACAGCAGCAAGCTGCTGTTCATCACCGCGCCCCCCGAGGTGTATCCCAAGATCGAAGAGATGGCCAAGATGATGGACAAGTCCGCCACCCAGGACATCAAGGTCTTCCAGTTGAAGAACGCCAACGCGACCGAGGTGCTCGCCCGTTTCAGGGAGATGATGGGCCAGATCTTCCAGCAACTCAAGGGCAACATGAACGAAGTGTTCGCGGCCACCGCCGACGACCGGCTGAACGCCCTGATCGTGGCCGGCACCCCCGCGATATTCCAGGCGGTGGAGAAGGTGCTCGTGGAAATCGACGCGCCGCCCGCCGACACCACCAGGATCGAAACCCAGATGTTCCCCCTGGTGCGGGGCAACTCCGGCTCGCTGGCCGCGACGATCAACGCGATGTATGCCAATATGCCGCGCACCGGCGGCAACCTCCCGCCGCGGGCGTCGGCCGAGCCCGTCTCTAACGTGCTCTACGTCACCGGAACGAAGTCTCAGATCGAGCAGGTCCGCGCAGCCATCATCGATCCGCTCGAAAAGGCGACCGATGAGGATCAGCGAACCACGCAGTCGTATCCGCTGAAGTATGCGGACCTTAATTCGGTGGTCAATGTCATCAACTCGCGATTCGAGAGGAATCGGACCGGCAGTCTCAAGGAGCAGGTCCAGGCCTTCCCCGAGGCGGCGACGAATTCCGTCGTGGTGACCGCGGCCCCGGCCAATCACGAGAGGATCAAGGCCCTCATCGAGCAACTCGACCAGGAGTCCTCCGGCACGGTGCAGCAGGAGATCATCCGGCTGACCAACGCGCGGGCCGAGGACCTCGCGACGGTGGTCCGGTCGACGTACCAGATGCGCAAGCTCCGGGCCGGTGAACTGCCGCCCACGATCACGCCCGATTCCAACACGAACTCCCTCGTCGTGTCCGCCAGCCAGACGCAGCTCACCGCGATCAAGGAACTCATCGGCGAACTCGACAAGCCCGTCGACGCGGCCCGCGTCGAGGAGCTGCGGGTCATCCCGTTGCAGTACGCCGACGCGACCGAAGCCAGGACCCTCCTCAGCGAATACCTGCGTCCGCCCGGCGTGGCGCCGGGGCGAGGCACCGGCGAACTCATGAATGGGATTCGTCTGCAAGCGTCGCCGGCCATGAACGCCCTGGTGGTCAGCGGAACGTCGGCGGCGATCGAACGCGTGCAGCAACTGATCGCGACCATGGACAAGGAGGAACTGGTCGGATCGAGCTCGGTCCCGCAGATCATCGAGGTCAAACACACCTCCGCCTCGCAACTGGCCATCACGCTGACGCGGATGTTCACCGAGCCCGCCCAGCGCCAGCCCCGCGCCGGCCAGAAGGGCGCCGAGCAGATCCCGATCATCATGGCCGACGATGCGACGAACACCCTGGTGGTCAAGGCCCGGGCGATCGACTTCAACAACATCAGGGCAACCGCCGAGAAACTGGATACGGAGAAAGCGGGTCCTTCCGGCGTCGAGGTCATTCAGGTCTCGCGCGGCACGGACGTCAACAACTTGGCCCAGCAGATCGAGCGGACCATCAACACCGGCGAGCGGCTCAAGGCTCAGCAACAGCCAGGCTATAAGCCGGCCTCCGTCGCCCTGGGCGTGGACGAGCGCACCCCCGCCCTGATCCTGGCCGGCTCGCCCGAATTGTTCCCCACGGTCAAGCAACTGGTCGAGAAGCTCCAGGGCTTCAAGCGGGAGGGGGGGTACGCCGCCCGCGTCGTGCCGGTCAAGAACATTCCCGCCCAGGACGTCAAACGAGTGATCCAGCAGCTCATCGATCAGCAGCAGGGTCAGCAGGGCGGGCGTCCGCGTCGGTGATCTCGGATGCTGTGAAACTGGGCAAGATTCATCGCGGTTGGATCGCGCCCGACCACCCGAGATGAGGTGCGTGAGACAGCCGATCGTGTTTTCAGTACTGGAAACGCCCACGCGTTTTCAGTGCTGAAAACGCGTTTGGGCGGAAAAGCCGCGAATCAGGTTTTGGAATGCGGTTCGGATGGTCCGCTGAAGGCGTCACAACCGAAGAATTACCAGGGAATTAGCAACGAAATGAGGGGCTCCGGGTATAAGTGGGCGACCGGGTGTCCGGGACGCGGAACCCCCCTCAGATACGGCTGAAAACCCAGACGGTCGGTGCCGAGCGATGGCCGGGCTGGAAAGGGATACGGAGGAAGCAAGCGATGTTGCAGTCGTTGGTCTTATTAGCGGCTGTTGCCTGGGGGCAAACGACACAACCGACCTCGGTTCCGCCGCGGTCGGCCGTCGGTACGACGCAGCCGGCGGGCCAGGCCGCCGGTCCGCGGGTGTCGGTCATGGCGACCAGCATGCCCTCGGCCGTTCAAGCTCTGCGGCGTCCGGTCGCTGCGCCAGCGCCGACCACGTCGCCTGCCGCCGACGTCACCGACCTGGGTCTCGGCGACCTCTCCGGGAACCCGGTTGATATCGAAGTCACCTCCGACGGAACCATCGTGCTCTACGGCGACGAGAACGACGTCGCCATCCTCGAGAAGTTCATCAGCCAGATGGACGCGGAACGTCCGGTCCAGGCCCGCGTCGAGATCTTCATCATCGAGAACGGCGATGCGAGGGAACTGGCTCCCAAGATTCAGCAGTTGTGGGATGTAGCCAAGAAGCCGGTGGCGGGCCCGATGCGTGCCGAGGATCGCATGACGATCATCCCCGAGCCGCGATCGAACAGTCTGATGGTCGCAGCCACGGCCGAGAACATGCCGGAGGTCGAAGCGATCATCAGGCAGATCGACGAGCCGACCCCCGGCCGGACGATGCAGCTCGAAATGATCCAACTCAAGAACATCAAGGCCACTGAAGCCGAGGCCACGCTGAAGGACCTGCTCAAGAGCTTCCAGGAGAGGCGTGGGGCCGCGCACCAGATTGTGACGATCAAGGCCGACCCACGATCGAATGCCCTGTTTATCAACGCGCCGGAGGCGGACCTCAAGCAGATCAAACAGTGGATCGAACTGCTCGACGTTCCGCCGTCGCCCGAGAGCGGCGGCGTGGTCAAGATGGCCGTCTTCCCGCTGACCAAGGCGAAGTCCAGCGAGTTGATCCGGGCATTGGAGGGCATGCTCCAGGCCAACACCGACGCCGCCAAGGGCGCGGTCGAGCAGATTCGCCGGTTGCAGACCGTGGTGACGAACCCGGACGGCACGAAGCGGACGCTCAAGGACCTCAACCTGGACAAGCCGATCAAGCTGCTGTCCGACGACGGCGGCAACGCGGTCATCGCCGCGACCGTCGAGGAGAACTTCGAGCCATTGGGCGAGTTGATCCGCCTGCTGGACGCCGTGCCGCTGGGCGGCGAAGTTGCGGTGAACGTCTTCCCGCTCGATCACGCGGACGTTGAGGCCGTCGCCGCCTCCCTGAAGGACCTGTTCAGTCAGGGTCAGAAGCTCGGTGATGTGCCGGCCAAGCCGGACGTCAAGCGGGCAGCGACCGGCCTGCCGGGCGATGCCCTCTCCTACAACATCGGGATTTCCACCGACAAGCGGACGAACACGCTGATCGTCTCGGGCAAGGCCGAGCAGCTTCTGCTGGTCAAGCAGATCGTCAAGGCGATGGACGTCGACAAATCGTACGGCAAGTACGCGCCGAAGCTGGTCAAGCTCGAGCATGCCAGCGTCAAATCCATCGCCGACGTTGTCACCAAGATCGCCGATCAGCGACTGGCCGTCCTCAAGCAGGCGGTCACGCCAGCCGTCGCCGAACGCGACAAGGCAGTGGTCATCCCCGACGTGCGGACTAACTGCCTGATCGTCGTCGCCACCGAGGAGGACTACAAGGAAATTGCCCAACTCGCCAAGGACCTCGACGGCGTCGAGGACGATTGGCTCGGGCAGATGCGCATCCTGAACCTGGTCGCCGACCTGCCGGCGGCCGAGGTCGCCACCCGCATCGAGGACCTGTGGAAGCGCCGGGCCGAGATCCGCAAGGAGGGGGGGCTGCCCGAGGACAAGCCGGTCGTGATCCCCGACACGCGGAGCAACTCGCTGATCGTCGCGTCGAGCAAGGACGACTACGACGCGATCGAGTCCCTGGTCAAGAAGCTGATGGCCCAGCCGGTCGCGCCGATGGCCGAGATCCGCCTGCTCGAGATGAAGCACAACGACGTCAGCAAGGTGTCCGAGATCGTGAGCAAACTCTTCGAGGAGCGGCTCAAGATCAGCAAGATCGAAGGGCAGAAGGACATGCCCACGGACCGGATCGTGATCGTTCCGGACCCGCTGACGCGGACCATGCTGATCGCCTCGTCGAAGGCGAACTACGACGAAGTGGTCAAGCTGGTCGCCAAGCTCGACGTGCCGCCGACGGCCGAGGGCGTCTACAAGACTTTCTTCGTTCAGTACGCCGATCCGGAGAACGCAGCCAAGTTCCTGGATGAGTTCTTCAAGCAGGGGCTCTACACCGGCGCCGACAGCAAGAACATACCCGAAGGGCTCATGAAGGTTACCGTGGTGTCCGATCCGCGGACGCGGGCGATCATCATCAGCGCCAGCCCGCAGAACCTGGCGATTTGCGAATCGCTGCTCGGCCAGATCGACCGGAAGGAAGTGCCGACTCTTTTCGCCCCCCGCATCGTCAAGCTCGAGCATGCCGACGCCAAGACCATCGGCGACGTCGTCCAGAAACTGATCGACCAGCAGAACAAGATCATCGAGCAGACGGCCAGCAAGTCCGCCGCGGAACGCGAGAAGGTCATGGCCTTCCCCGACGTCCGCACGAACAGCCTGATCATCGTCGCCAAGGACGACGTCTACGAATCGCTGGCGTCGCTGGTCAAGCGGCTCGACGGTGCCGAGGAGGACTGGCTCGGGCAGATCCACATCATCAACCTGGAAAACCTGACCGCCTCGGACATGGCCAAGAACATCGAGGAATTGTGGAAGCGCCGGGCCGAGAAGCGCAAGGAGGGCGGCCTGCCGGAGGACCTTCCGGTCGTCGTTCCGGACACGCGGAGCAACGCCCTGGTGGTCGCGTCGTCCCAGTCGGACTTCGAGTCGATCATGGGCCTGGTCAACAAGCTCGAGGCTCAGCGGCTCCGGCCGATGTCCGAGATCCGCCTCATCACCATCCAGCACAACGACGCCACCAAACTGGCTGACACGATCAAGCAATTGTGGGATGAGCGCCTCAAGAACAGCCTGGCCGACGGGCAAAAGGAGAAGCCCGGCGATAAGATCGCCCTGGCCGACGACCCCATCACCCGGACCATCATCGTGGCCGCCAGCAAGCCGAACTTCGAGGAGATTCAGCAGATCGTGGCCAAGCTCGACGTTCCCCCGGTGACCGAGGGACTGTTCCGCATTTTCCCGATCCGCAACGCGGACATCAGCAAGGCCGAGAAGCTGATCGGCGACCTCTTCGACAAGGGGCTTTACACCGGATCGGCCGACAAGAAGAACCTGCCCGAGTCCGCCACGAAGGTCACGATCGTCTCCGATCTGCGCAGCTCGTCGCTGATCGTCAGCGGCAGCCCCCAGAACCTCGCGATCGTCGAGCAGTTGCTCAAGGAGGTCGACCGCGAGGACGTGCCGAGTCTGCCGGCGGGCGCGGCGTTTTTCACCATCCAGCACGCGGACGTCGTCAACGTCGCCGACCTCATGACCCAGATGTTCGAGGGCATGCAGAGCAGCATGAGCAGCGAGCAGAAGGACCAGTTGAACGTCAAAATCCTGCCCGATCCGCGCAGCCGGGTGGTGATCGTGGCCGGCACCAAGCTGGCCATCCGCAGGGCCGAGGAACTCATCGCCAAGCTCGACC
>JAPKGY010000166.1 GCA_026647385.1 Phycisphaerae bacterium
CAATGCCGGCGGCGGTGAACACCGAGGGTGGCGGTTCCTTGCAGCCATATTCATCCGTTGCGCCGGTGACCCGCGCTGCCTTGGGGCCACACAACCCGACGACGAGATCGATCGGTACGGGCATTGGCCCCGCACCCAGGGGCTGAAGGGCGTGCCCTGATGGAAGTCGATTCGGGGTACCGAGCCCGTTGTTTCGGCGGATGCGCCGGGGCCCCAGGCGGAAGGGCAGTAGCCCGCGGTGCTTCGGGAGGCACGGACGCTGAACGTGTAAGTTGTCCTGGGCAGCAGGCCGGTGGCCGTCCGCGTGCCCCAGGCGGACCGGCTTCGCCAGTGCGGCGCCTTTCCGAGCGAGCCGTCGGGCTGGACGTACATTCTCCCGCCGAGGCTGGGCGTCACCATGATCGCGAAGAGGTCGGAGGAACTATCGACCGGGTTGACGGCCACGCGGATCGTCGTGTCGGTGGGATTGGACAGGACGGGGGTCGCCGGCGTCGCGCAGAGGGTCGTACACGGGGCGGATACGACGTCGAACGGCACCTGGCCGTCGAGCCAGCCGATGATGTAGCTGGTGCCGCCGATGACGCCGTCGGCCACCCAGCCGTCGGCGTCGTTCATGACCGGATTGAATGCCCACGCGGGCTTGACGGTGAAGCTCCACGTGACCGTGCGATATCCGAGGGCGCCGGAGGCGCTGCCGCTGACGCCGGTCTCGCAGGCGAGCGGAGTCATGTACGAAATACCGCCCCATTGGTCGGTGCGGTAGCCCCATCGGCCGCCGCCGGTGGCGTCCGCGACGGTCCACGCTCCGCCCCACTGGGTGACGTCCGCGTCGGTCTTGCCCCAGTTCATGTACCCTCGGCCCTGAGTCTGATCGCCGTTGGCCTCGGTGTAGTTGAACAGGACCCGAATGCACCGGATGTTGTTGTAGCCGTCCTTGTCCGAGGCGGTCAGGGTGACGGTGTATGGGGTGGTGTCGTCCGCGATCAGCGTCGAGGAATTGACGACGGGCAGACTGCTGATGCTGGGGGGGGTGGCGGCCTGGAGGGGCATTGCCACGGCTGCCAGGATCAGTCCGACCCATGGCTGCGATGCGATCCGCAAGCGAATCTGAACCATTCTGGGCAGTGCGGTCATAACCACCCCCCGGCCATGCCTGTATCGGCATGGTGTGCGATGGACAATCAGTTTGGAGACGTGGGTTTATCCTCCCCGGGGGGACGGGAGGTTTACCCGCCTGTGCTCGTCCCGGGTCGATTTTAGTCCGGCGGCCAGACGGGATTCAAGGAAAATGAGGCTGGTCGAGCAGTCCCCGGAGATTCACCGCGCAAAACCGGCGATGCGGGTCGGCGATCACCCCGGCCCCGGACGTTGGCCGGTTCGCCAATGCGATGCGGTGGAAGCGGCGGTTGGGTACGGTATCGGTACCCCGGCTGGTGATCTCGAGCGGCCGAGCCGGCCTGCACACCGGACTCACAACCACCCTTCTTTTCGACCGCGTCGAGCGTCGTGTCCTCGTTCCGCGCCGCGATCGGTCAGGTATTGTCGGTCCGTCGGCCGCGACGGATTCATCGAGCGGTCCAACGGATGAGCCCGAGTCGTCTTGGCTTCCCCGGTCACCGGGCCACGCGTCGTATCCTTGATCTGAACCCGCTGCCGATCCCGGTTCCGGAACACCGGGCTGAATCGGCGCAGGGTCCACCCGCTGGGACGCCCGGCCGGCCGGCCCCGATTCAAGTGTTGAGCCGGAATAGCGATGTCGTTTGAGCCCGCGGCGCATCGAGGCGATCGTTCAACGATCAGTTCGCCGGCAGATGATAATCCTCCGGCCCGACGTTGAGCGGCATGCCCAGCCGAATCGATTGCAGCAGCTTGAGCGTGACTCGCGTGACGATGACGGCTGCGTCCACATCGCAGGGGTTGGGCCCCTTGCCTTCGACGCAGTCGACGAAACGGTCGAGGTGCGCGGCGTGTCCCTTATCGGGCATGATGAACGGTGGTGGCCCGCCCGTGCGCCTGGCTTTCTCGAAGCCTTCGCTGACCGCCTTGTGGAACGCGTCGATTCCGCCGATTTCCCTGTCGTGGCCCTCGTGCCGGAAGGCGTATGTCCGGCGGAAGGGCTCGTCGGGCAGGCCGCGTTGGCGCAGCTCGACGTAATGATCGACGGCCAATGACACGTGGTTGAGCGAGACCTCGTACAGCTCCTTCGGCGCGTCGAAATGCCCGACCAGCGTCTGCTGCATGGTGGTGAGCGATCCATCCTGAAACCGGATGGTCAGCGCGAAATTCCCGCGCGCCGAGCCTTCGGCGAACACGCGCACCGGTGGCGACGAATTGAACAGCAACGCCAGGTCCACGAAATGCACCATCTCGGCGAAGAGAATCCCCTCGGGATCCCAGAAGATCCAGTCGCCCCAGCTCCGGCAGTCGTCGTTGACCCGCATGAGGATCTGCATCTGGCTTTCTTCCGGGATCGGCTGGCGCCGCCCCTGGGTGCGATCGACCGACGGCGCCCAGCCGGGCCCGGACGCCCGAGCTTTCGCGATCAGGCGCTGGAGATCGAGGATGGCCGGGCTGGACCGCTTGTTGTGACCGACGCAGACGGGTACGCGGGTCGAACGAACCGCTCGGACGATCTCGATCATCTCCTCCTGCGTCGAGGCAAGCGGCTTCTCGACGTACACGGGTTTGCCCGCTTTGAGTGCCGGGATGATCAACTGCCCGCGCAGATTGGTGTGCGTGGCCAACACGATCAGGTCGACGTCTTTCGCTCCCATGATCTCGTGCCAATCGGCGCAGGACCGGTCGGCATTGAACTGAACTCGGCACTGCTCGGCGGCGGTCGCGTCGATGTCGCAGGTCACCGCCAGCTTCAGTCGAGGATTGGCTGCGATGTTGGGCAGAAGGAACATTCTGGCGAACGCACCGCACCCGACGAGAGCCACCCGATGGTTGTCCACGAAACCGCTCCTTCCGGTATTCTCCCCTGCTGGCCGGTCCGGCCGACAGCAAGTATACTGCCGGAATCATGAACGCCAAGCGTTGCGCCGGACCGGGCGTCCACCGGGGGGTTCTCTCGCCCGCGCTTGGCGATTCTGGCCGCTCATCCATTCCTTCAATGGGGGTTCCTGATGGTCGATCGAAACAGATACGGTCGGACTGCGACGGGCGGAGCGATTCTGGCGGTCTTTGCCCTGGTGTTGCCTCCGCAAGCGGTCCTGGCGGCTCCGAGAAGCGCCGCGAAGGCGACGAAGAAAGCCGAAGCCTCGCTGGTCGATCCGGCTCCCCTCCCGTCTGACGCTGCGCATGTCATTGCGGTGCCGGCGATAAAGGGATCGGTCAAACCCTCGCCGAAGCTGACGAGCGACCCGTGGAATCAGGCGGCCTGTCTGACCGGACTCATCGAGGCGGGCGGCATCAGGTCGGCGGGCCATCCCACATGGGTCTACCTCTGCTACGACTCGACCACACTCTGGGTGGCGTTCCGCTGCGAGGGTCAGGACGGCACTACACTGCGGCAGGAAGTCGCCGAGCACGACGGTAAGGTCTGGCGGGACGACAGCGTCGAGATCAGACTCGATCCCACCGGAACCTGTGGTACGCTGTTCCACGTGGTGGTCAACTCAGCCGGTCACGTCTACGACGCGCTCGGCATGGACACCCAGTGGGACCTCCAAGGGACGATCAAGACCGCGACCGACGCCAAGGGTTGGACCGCGGTTGTAGGGATTCCGTATGCGAGCGTGAAAGCGAAAGCTCCACGGGCGGGCCAGGCCTGGGCGGCGAATTTCTATCGAAATGTTTCGGTCACCGCGGCCGAGGCGACTCAGGATGTACCGTTTACGAAGGTGCGCACGGGCTGGGTGCCCGGCCTGATCAACGTTGAGAGCCCCAACAACTACGGACGCATTTTGTTCGGTCCGGAGAACATGCC
The DNA here is from genome assembly GCA_026647385.1 of Phycisphaerae bacterium. Taxonomy (GTDB): domain Bacteria; phylum Planctomycetota; class Phycisphaerae; order UBA1845; family PWPN01; genus JAPKGY01. Next base: position 3,932 of record JAPKGY010000166.1, read on the forward strand.
GGGTGTTCGAATGCGCCTGGTCAGTCCGATGGGCATCGGCAAGAACCACCTGCTGCTCGATCGGCTTTCCGGCCTGCGTTGCAGCGTCGTGGGCAGGGGAGGGGACGGCCGAGTGGCTTTCAGGACGGATCGCGAGCCGGCGGATCAGGGGACCGCTTCGTTCGTTATCGCCGACGACTCTGCCCGGCAGATCGAGGTCACTTTCGAGGACGCCAAGGGCAACCTGCTGGCGCGCAACGCCTATCCGATGCTTTCGCCCGAGGTGACCGCCCGGGCCAGGACTCTTCCGGGGCTGGTTGAAAGGATCCGAGCGGCTCTGCCTGGTTTTCCCGCGAGTGCCCGCGACAAAGCTCAACAGGTCCTCAACGAGGCGATTCCGTCGATCGACAAGATCCAGCGGACGGTCGGCGCCGCCGGCCAATGCACGCCCGCCGAATGGGATGAACTGGATCGGACCGTTTCGCAGCTCGCGCTGAAGCTGGATGATCCCGTCAGCCTGGCGTTGACCCGGGAGAAGCTGCCCCAGGCTGAGTTCGCCGTCGGTCTCGAGAGCCCCATGCGCAAGGTCATGATCCGCGATTTCCCGTTCACCGGCTGGTTCGACGACCGCTACGAACTGGGCCTGGCCCGCAACGAGCACGAAGGCATGCAGGTGGCGGCTTTGCCGTTCGATCGCGACCTGAAGAACCTCACCGTGTCAGCCTCGCCGCTGGCGGCGGCTGACGGGACTCCGGTCCCGGGCGCGAAGATCGAGGTTTCGCTCGTCGGGCACGTCGATGTCGTCGATACGCCGCCGTATAAGGACATCACCTATCACGGCTGGTACCCCGATCCGCTGCTCAACTTCCAGCATCGCTGCGACGCCAAGGCGGGAGACAACGTCGCGTTCTGGATCGACGTGGCCACGGCCAAGAACACGCCGGCCGGCCAGTACGCTTCGACGGTCACCGTCTCGGCCGACGGTTGCAAGCCGGTGGAACTGCGGCTCGATGTGACCGTCTGGGACTTCGTCATGCCGGACGGCACGTATCTGCGGAACGCGTTCACCTTCGCCGAATACACGGCTGCCAACTTCTACCGGGGGCGATGGAACGACGAGATGCTCCGCAAGTACCACGATTTCATCCTCGACCATCGCCTCAATATCGACCACCTCTATCGCCACGACCCGCCGAGCATCGAACTGATCAAGTACGGTGTGAGCCGGGGCATGAACGCGTTCAACGTCGGCGGGGTGTTTCGCGGGGCCGCCGCCTCCGGCAAGCGCGACAAGGAACTGGACTCGTACATTGCCCGGCTGAAGCAGGAAGGGCTCTTTGACTATGCTTACGTGTATGGGTTCGACGAGGTCAGGGAGGAGAAATTCGCGGAAATGCGCATGACGTTCAGCAATGTGCACCGCATGTTCCCGGGCCTCGAAACGATGACCACCGCGGCCGACCACTCCTTCGGCGCGAAGACCAAACTGCGGTCCGCCGTCGACATCTGGGTTCCGGTCACCGACTGGTACGACCAGCAAGAGGCCCGGAAGCTCCGCAAGGAAGGGCGGGACATGTGGTGGTACATCTGCGTCGTGCCGTATCATCCGTACGCCAACTTCTTCGTCGAGTATCCGGGAATCGAGCCGCGGTTGCTCACCGGAACGATGAGCTACAAGTACGAGGCGGGCGGCTTCCTCTATTACCATATCAGCCTGTGGGGCGAGGAGGCGAAAGGCCAGGAGAATCGGTCGGTGATTTCCGAGGGGCCTTACACCCAGTGGAACCCCGGCAGCTTCTACAATCCGAAGAACGGCAAGACCGCCAACGGCGACGGCAGCCTGTTTTGCCCCGGCCCCGACGGGCCGCTCTCCACCATTCGCATGGAGAACATCCGGGACGGCTTCGAGGACTACAATTACCTCTATCGCCTTCGCGAGCTGGCCGACGCGGTTCGGAAACAGCCGGAATCCGAGGCCGGCAAGGCGTTTCTGGCCGAGGCCGATCGGCTCCTGGTCGTTCCGGATAACGTCGTCACCTCGGTCACCGAGTTCTCGATCGATCCGGTCCATCTGAGCAACTACCGCGTCGAACTCGCCGCCGCGATACTCAAAGGGCAGTCTATCGTGGATGTAAACGGGGGACAGTAATTCGCGAGGCGAAACCGCCGCGGTATCACGGGCCTGAGGGCCTCGTCTTCGCCTGATGCGCTCATACGCGCCCGTCGCGCCGAATTCCCTTCCTTTGGCGAAAGGCCGGTGGTCCGCGATCTCGATCCGCGTCACTTCCGCCGGAACGGCACCTGCGCGGCCCGCCCGCACAACGGTGCGGTCATCCGCCGGGTGTGCATGTCGAGTCTCTTCCGGCTCAGTCCGTTTTCCATGCCCAAGGGTATCGGTTGGAGCCCGCGTCCCGGTCGGCCGGGCCCTTCGGCAAGGTCGCCTGCCATTCCAGCACGCGGCGCGACATTCGCTCGACGACCTGGGCATTTCGCTCCGCCAGGTTGTTCAGTTCGCTCGGATCGCGCGGTATGTCGTATAATTCGACCCGACTCCGATCCGGGTTCATGAGGAGTTTCCATTTCCCCTCGCGGATCGACAGCATCGGGCTCTTGTTGATGACGTGCCCGGCGATCCCGAACCGCCACTCCCACATCAGCGGTTTGGTGCGCTCCCGCGGCTGTCCGAGCCATGCGGCGGACATGTCCTCACCCTTGCAATATATTTCAAGATTTCCTGGAGTGACCCGACGAGGAATGCCAGGGCGATTGCCGTTCAGGAGTTCAGGGATGCCGTTGCGTTAATGTTTCC
>JAPKGY010000167.1 GCA_026647385.1 Phycisphaerae bacterium
CCTGGTTCATGTGGCTGTGTTACAACGCCCCGCATTTACCTCTAACGGTCCATCCGCGACACAAGGAACGCTACCCGGATGCGCCCGTACCCATCCCGTTCGACGTCTTCGGCCCCCGCCCGGGCAAACCGAGGTACATGCAGGAATTCACCATGTGGAAGCACAACGAGGATGACCCGGACGGCCCGCCCATGTACAACCGGAGAACATCGCTGCCTGATTTCGTTCGCGGCTACAACCGCCTGGTGTGCGCGATTGACGAAGGCGTCGGGCAACTCCTCGACGCTTTGAAGGACACCGGGCAGCTCGATGACACGTTGATCGTCTACACCTCCGACCAGGGGTTCGCCACCGGCGAGCGCGGCTTCGCCTGGAAGGTCGGCCCCTATGAGGCCTGCATGCGCATGCCGTTGATCGTCCGCCTTCCGGGCCAGGTCGCGCCGGGCGACGTGTGCCCCCATCCCGTCGGACTCGTCGATCTGCCGCCGACGTTCCTCGCCCTGGCCGGCGTACCCTTGCCGTGGGAAATGCACGGCCATGACCTCAGCCCGCTGCTCAAGAACCCGCATTCCAAGTGGGATCATCCCGTCCTGCTCGAGCACTTCAGATGGGCCTTCGGCCAGGAGACCGACCGCGCGCTGACCGGCGATCAGATGACCGGCGGCATCCCCTGGTGGCTGACCATCTGGAAAGGCCGGTACAAGTACATCCGCACGCTCGTGCCCGACGAGATCGAAGAAATCTACGATTATCAGCAGGACCCCGAGGAACAGATCAACCTCGCCCGCAAGGCCGCCGGTCAACCTCTGCTCGTGCAGTATCGCGACCTGCTGGTCAAGGAGTTGATCCGCACCAAGGCCGGCCTCGTCAAGAATCTGCCGACCCCTCAGGTAACACCTTGAGCTGGATCCCCTACGTTGCTCCCCGGCAACCGGCCTCCGTGCGCCTGTCGTTTTTTTACAACACCGCACCTGCCGGATTGCCGATACCAAGCCTATGATGATTTGGCGCGACATGTAATGATGCGTCTCGGCACCACGCCTGTTGGTTCAAGAGCATCGGTCGGTCGCTGAGAAGACGGTCCCCGGTGCATCAGGCGCGGACACGGCTGGCGCCAGATCGTTCCAGCGGGCCGATGGTGCCGGTCGGCTCCCCCGTACAGGTGAGGCCGACAAGGTTGACCTATGGTCGATCCATCACCAACACCCCGGCATGAGCCTCGCAGCCCAACCGGACAGCACGGGTCCGGGGAGGCGGGCAGCCATCGCCGCGCCCGGCCCGAGCGGTTGAGCACCACCGGCGAACGCGTCTTTCAGTGCCTGTCGCTGGGGCTCGTGGTTTTCGACGGGCAGATGGAGATTGTCCAGCACAACGCGGCCTCAGAGTTCCTCGTGGGCGGTCATCGCTCGATCGTCGAGGCGCTGAACGCCGCCACGATGGAGGCCACCTATCAGGATTGGGCCAAGATCCTGCACGAAGTCATGAACCACGGTCGCCAGCAGCGGTTCGACCAGGTCGTCTTTCGCGACGACCGGGGCGGAGAACGGTTATTGAGTCTGCAGTGCTATCCGCTGCCGGACCCGGCCGACGGACAGGTCAACGGCGGCGTCCTGGTTATTGAGGACGTCACCCTGACGGTCAGTCTGGAAAAAAGATTGGCGGTCTCCGAGCGCATGGCGGCGGTGGGAAAGCTGGCGGCCAAGGTCGCCCACGAGTTGAACAATCCGCTGGACGGAATCCTTCGCTACCTGAGCCTCGCACAACGGGCGCACGAGAGTGGAGCCGCGGACAAGGTCGCGGACTACCTCGTTCGAGCCCGAAGCGGGCTGCTGCGAATGACCGAGATCGTGCGCGAGCTGGTGGAATTCTCCCGGGCCGGACACACCACCTTCGACGACGCCAGTATCAACGCCATCGTCGAGGAGGCCGTCAAGGTGATGTCGGACAAGGCGGCCCAGGCCCGGGTATCGATCGTCTGCACGCTCCAGGAGCGTATCCCCGCGGTGCGCGGATCGAACATGTTCCAGGTCTTCTGCAACCTGATCAAGAACGCCATCGACGCCATGCCCGACGGCGGAACGCTCACGATCACCACCCGAACAACGGACCGCGAAGTGCTGATCCGGTTCGAGGATACCGGTATCGGCCTGCCCCAGGAGATCGATCGCCTCTTCGAGCCATTCTTCACGACCAAACCGGCGGGCAAGGGCACCGGGCTTGGCCTGGCGGTGTGCAAAGACATTGTGGAGAAATACAACGGCAAGATCGTTCCGGAACGTCGCCCGGAAGGTGGCACGGCGTTCACAATTCGTGTGCCGTTGGAGAGCTGCTCCCCGATACGCGAGGGAGAACGGAGCTGAGGTGGCAGGGGAAGAAGATAGGGGACACGAGTCAGGAGTCAGAAGTCAGGAGGCGGAATCCGGGCAGGGTATTCCTTGGTGGGGCTCGCGCGGGCTTCCGCCGCGGCGAGACTTCGGCAAAAGTGAGTTCGCGGGGCGCGACGTCCCCCGACAAGGCGGCGGTATGACCGTACGCAATCCCGGAGCACAGACCGAAACGAAAGGCCGCGCGGGTCGCCACGGCAACGAGCGCTAAAGCCCGCGGCTCGTTCATGCTTCATGATCGCCCACGGTCATGAACACAACAATGGCCCAGCGGGGTTGGATTGACGGTTGAGGGTTCAATGGGTTCGCAAGAGAAGAAACGTGTTTTGATCGTCGACGACGACCGGATCATTACCGAGTCGCTGGTCGAGTTCCTCCAGCTTGAAGGATACGAGGCAGCCGGAGTCGGCAGCTTCGCTGAGGCGATGGCGGCGATGGACCGCCGGCGCTGCAACGTGGTCCTCAGCGACATCAACATGCCCGACGCCGACGGTTTCGAGTTGCTGCGCGTCATGAGGCAGCGATACCCCGAGGTCGTCGTCATCATGATCACCGGCTACGGCACGATCGAGAGCGCGGTCGAAGCGATCAAGATGGGGGCCTACGACTATCTCACCAAACCGATCATCGACGACGAGATCCGCCTCACCGTCGAGCGGGCCCTGCAGCAGCAATCCCTGATCCGCGAGAATCAGGCGCTGCGCGAGCAGCTCGACCTGAGGTACGGGCTCGATAACATCGTGGGCCACGACTACAAGATGCTGAAGGTTTTCGATCTGATCGACACGGTGGCCGACTCGCCGACGACCGTGCTGATCCAGGGGCAATCAGGCACGGGCAAGTCGCTCGTGGCCCGCGCCATCCACCACCGCAGCGCCCGCCGGGACGGCCCGTTCGTCGAGGTGAGTTGCGGGGCGCTGCCCGAATCGCTGCTGGAGAGCGAGCTGTTCGGCCACGTGAAGGGGGCGTTCACCGGCGCGGTGGGCGACAAGGCCGGCAAATTCAAGGCGGCCGACGGCGGCACCATCTTTCTGGACGAGATCTCCTCGGCTACGCCCGCGCTTCAGGTCAAGCTGCTCCGCGTGCTCCAGGAGCGGGAATTCGAGCCGGTCGGATCGAACAAGACCGAGCGGATCGACGTCCGGGTGATCCTGGCGAGCAACGAGGACCTGGTTAAGGTCGTGCAAGCCGGCCGATTTCGCCAGGACCTGTTCTACCGTATCAACGTCGTGACCATCCGATTGCCGTCCATGGTGGAACGGATCACCGATATCCCCCTGCTGGCGCGGCATTTCCTGGAAACGTACTGCCGCGAGCTGCGCAAGGATATCGGCGGCTTCACCGACGCGTGCATGCAGTGCCTTCAACGATATCACTGGCCCGGCAACGTGCGCGAGTTGGAGAACGTGATCCAGCGCGCGGTCGTGCTGACCAAGTCGCGGACTATCGATGTCGCCGACCTGCCGGAGGAGCTCGTCGCCCAGGTCGAGAACGGGCCGGTGGGCGACGACGTCTACCGCCCCATCCCGCTGAAGGTGGCCCTCGAAGAGCCCGAGAAGCGGATCATCGAACGGGCCCTGCGGGCGAACAACTGGAACCGACAGATCACCGCCCAGGTCCTCGAGATCAACCGAACGACGCTGTACAAAAAGATGAAACGTTACGGCCTGGAGTCGGACCCGGGGAAACGAGGCTGAGGACGACGTCGTCCCCGGCCGCCCGCAAGACCCTCTTCCCGTCCGGCAGCGCGTATCGGCCGGCTGCGGCGCTCGATCCCCTGCACAAACAGGGCCCCGCCCCCGAAAAAAAGCATCGCATTCAGCCCTGGAATCCTGTAGAATGGGGGTCGGGTTCGGCAGCCGAAGTCCTGACGCGCTAGAAGGAGAAAGAAGCATGTACGGGAGAGGATCACGACATCGTGGCGCTTTGCCCGGCCTGATCGCCGCGACCGTCAGCTTCGCCTGCTGCTCCGCGGCGTTGCCGGCAAACTGGCCTGTCCAGCCCATCACGACGAGCGGGGATCTCGGATGGGTGATCGATCTCGAACGCGCGCCCGACGGAACGCTCTACGCGTCGAGCTACCGCGAGGGCGGCTCGATGGTCCTGTTCAAACATACCCAGGGAAGCTGGGTCGGTCTCCCATCACTCCCCAGCAGCGATTACTCGATGGCCCTGGATGCGAACGGTCAGGCCCACGTTTTCACCACCCGATACATCGACGGCCATTTTGAGTTGCACTTGTCTCGTCTGAATTCCAGTGATACCTGGGAGACGAGCGTGCTGCGCACGGGGGGGCAGATGCGGGCGGCCGCCCTCGCGTTTGATTCACAGAACCGGCCCCACACCGCCTTCGTCGACAACGTCGACCGAACGCTCAAGCACCTCTACTGGACGGGCACGAGCTGGACAACGGAGACCGTCGCGTCCGACCCCTACTTCGTCTACGCCACACCCGCTGCCCAGATCGCCCTCGACAATTTCGATCGACCGAACTTTCTCTGGTACGCCAACAACGGCAGCCTGCGGCACAGCGCGTGGACCGGAACCCAGTACGTCCACCGCACGGTCGGCACGGGCTACGGAAAATCCATGGTATTCGACTCGGCGAACAACCTGCACACCTCATACGTCAGCAGCAATCCCAATGAAACCATGTACCACGCCCGGTTCGACGGGAACGCATGGACCAGTCAGGCGATCGACACGTTCGGCAGCCGCGGATCCCTCGCTCTGGACCTGCTCGAAAGGCCACACATCGCTTATGGTGCCTTCCGCAACAATCTGCGGCACGCGGCGTGGAACGGCTCCGCCTGGGAAGTCGAAGGAATCACGAGTTGGTCGGGCATCATCAACGGCCCGGAGAGCGAGGCAACCCTCATCGACCCGGCCAACCGCATGCACGTTCTGTTCGTCGATGACACCAAGAACCTGCACTATACCTTCATGGATGTTCCCGAACCGGCGACGGCGGTCTCCTTGCTCGCGGCAGGGATCTGGGCGTTTTCACGACGCGCGCGGTCCGGAACACCGATCGGCACCCGATCCTCGAACGGACGTTCACGGCCTTTGTGAAAAGTAGTCCCACACCTGGAAGACCTGACAGTTCCGGATACCCGGATACGCGTGTCGAGCGTCGCCAATCTGGGCGTGGTGAATGCGTCCCCCGGGATCCAGGTTCCACCGGGCGTGGTAATCCGTGTAGAGCAGATCGTAACCATTCAGATGATACCCCTCGGTCCAGCCGCCGAAATACGCGTCGCTCATCAGCGCGGGGAGAGCGTATTTGCCGCGTTTGCTCGGCGGCCAGGGGCCGAACAGAGAGGGGTCCGCCTCGGCGGGATCGATCGTGTAGCGGTAATAGTTGTTCATGGTCCCGGGGTCGCCCGGATTCAAGCTCACACCCCAACGGGTTTGGATCACATCCAGCGGATAGGCCTTCAAACCGGCGTCGCGTGGCCGTCTCCCGGTTCCCGCGGGGACGGCATACCCATAGGCACTCAGCGGCGAAATAGGGAAATTGTGCGAGTTCTCCCACAACGGATCGGACCTGTACGGATGCTGATAGCGTTGTTGAAGAACCTTCAAACCGTTATCCGGGTCGTCCTTGGTGAACGCCTTGTTGCTCGGGCAGAAGTAGACCTCGCCTTGATTCCCGATGTACTTCGGGTACAGCAGACCGTGATTCACCCCGACCCAATCCTCGTCGCGTAACGCCCCGCTTGCCCCGCCCCTGCCGCCGGTGTAGTAAGCCCCCTCCATCAGCGACCAGCGAAAAGAGCCGGCCATCGGCAGATAGGTCTTATTCTCCGCCGAGTAACCGTTGAAGCCGACACCCATCTGGTGGAGGTTATTCAGGCAGACTACCCTTCTGGCCTGTTCGCGCGCCCTGGCCAGCGAGGGCAGCAGAATCGCGACGAGCATCCCAATAATGGCGACGACCACCAGGATCTCGATGAGCGTGAAGCCCCGGGCTATGCCGCGGCGAACCTGCGTGGGCAGTTCCACCATGCCTCCACCCCCCTTTTGCAGGCCCGCGCCCTGCACCCGCCCCACGGCCTGCCCCCGACCTGAGGCGGGCCGCCCTTTGTCGCCTACGACCCAAGAGGAACCGTTCCTCGAAACCGGCGCGATTTGCATCGATCCTTCGCCGTCACATGTTCTGCGAGAAGTACTCCCACACCTGAAAGGTCTTGCCCTTGCCCCCGGTTACGCTGTCGTAACCGTAGTTGGGGTCCAACGCGCAAACCGTCGTGTCCGACCACAAACAGGTCGCCCTTTTTGACCCTCGAAAACGGCGCGCACTCGGCTCGGCGATTGTCGTCGAAAACTCTC
>JAPKGY010000168.1 GCA_026647385.1 Phycisphaerae bacterium
GCTCCCCGAGCCCGCGATGAGGCTCGCGCCCGGCGATGTGTCGGTCTATGCGTTCGTCACCGGCCAGCACCCACGGCAGCTCGTCGATATCGATGCGAAGTTCATCGACGAGCGGGCGCTGGGCGAGGTCGCGGAGGACCTGGGCGCCGCGCTCAACCGGATCGGCGTGCTGGCGGCGTCCCTGGAGGCGCAGCGGTGAAGGTCCCGCTCTCGAGCCTGCCCGCGGACCGCCCAGAGAAGCGGACGAGAGCACGCTTCGCCGTGGAGCTCTCCGACGAGAGGTCGGGTCAGGTCCTCGTCATCACCAGCGATGAGACGCTGGCGGGGTACCAGCTCGACCAGCGCGCCGCGGGGTGGGGCGAAGGTGTCAAGCACCCGGACGGCGTCGTGCTGGGCACGTCCCGTGGCCGGAGCTACGTCTGCTTCATCGAGCTCAAGTCGAGCATGAAGCTGCGCGAGCGCGGCCAAGGCGACCCCGCGGCCCACGCGCTGGAGCAGCTCGCGGGCGCATTCCGATATTTTCACCCGTTCGGTGCGTCGTCCACCGGCGATGAGCATCACGATCAGTGGCGGAGCAGGACCGACGCGCTGAGTTACTCCCCCGCGGCGGAGCACGAGGTGATCGGGATAGTCGTGGGCTACCGCCAGGTGCCACGTCCGCCGCCCACCGCGCCGATCCTGGCGCTGGGGCAGAAGCGCGCGGTGCGGGTGGTCGTCCCGGTCCACGGAGCGCAGGCGAACCGCTCCGAGATCGCGTTCCCGAGCTCCTGGCGCGTGCCGGGATCCGCTGAGCAGGCGGCAGCGACGCGCATTCGACGAGGAGCGCAGCTCACTCGGGGAGGCGGTACCGGCTCCAGGTGGGCGTATGGTTGTTCCCGTCCGGATTCTGGATCGGCACATGGAGCGCGCCGAACGTGGATAGACGTCCGCCCTCTTCCACGACGCCTGCGACGTAGATCTGCGGCGTGTCCCCGCGCCGGCGCGACGAGAAGACCAGCCAGTAATAGGTGCTCTGCCCCACGCGGCCGACCACCGGGGACCACCGGGCCCAGCTGTTCGTCACCCCCGGGCTCGGGCGCCCCGAGCACGCGGGCGGATCGTTGGCGGCGAGCCTCACCGGGGTGCCGCCGGTCGTCGCCGTTGACGATCAGGGCAACGGGATCGCCGATCTCGGCCAGGGCGTCCTGCCAGGCCTCGCCGCTGAAGGGCTTGCCGGTCGCGATGGGGACCACAGCCGTCTCGTGCCGGGAGAGTCTCGGTCCACCGGCCGGCCCCATCAGGACGACCTTGCGGGCGCCGCTCCGTGACCAGATCGGAAGCGAAGCGTTCAACCAGTCCAGCGGCGGGCGACCGGTATAAGGCACCAGGATGGCAATGCGTGTCACGGGCGACTCTCTTCCTGGACGACAGGGCCTTCCACGGGCATACCGATAACATAATCGACGCCAACGTCCGGGTCCATGGCGGGAATGTTCGAGGAGACACCTTGTTGGGTCGGCGAGTTTCGGCTAACCTATTGTCCCACGAGACGTTGGCGAAGCGGCCGGCCGGAACGGGCCCAGGCATGGAGGCTGCAAACATGCGGGCGACTCGCACGGGATCGGCAGGCGGGGGCGGCTCGGCCGACCGGATCGGCCAGGATCGGGGGATACGACGTGGGGCTTGGCGTTTGAAGTTTGTCGCCGGCCTCGCCGGGCTGGCTGCGGTGGTTGCAGCCGGCTGCGGGGACAAGGGCGACGGGCTCAAACGGATCGGACCGAGGAGCACGCCTTACCTGACCGGCGTCCCCGTACCCGAGGGCTTCTCGCTCGTCGAGAAGAACACCGAGGACTACGAGTCCGGCGCCCAGCGGTGGGCACGACACCTGTATCGCGGTCACGCGGAGCAGGCGGTTGTTCGGAACTTCTACCGCGAGCACATGCCGCTCATGGGCTGGACTCGCGTCAGCGAGCAATACGTCAAGGGGACGTTGGACCTGCGTTTCGAGAATGCAAGTGAATCGTGTACGGTGCAGATTGCTCCGACTGGCTTCTTCAACCGGTGCACGATCCAGGTTGTGGTGCAACCGTTCAGTCGTAATTCTATGGAGCCGCCTGCTCGGCGACCGATGCCATGAGAAAATCGAGAAGACAGGAACTGAAGACGAACGTTCTGAGCGTGAAGTTGCAGGAAGCCTATGCGTGGATACAGAGGAACTCCAGCTATCTCACCGCGGGAGTGGTCGCGGTGGTCGCGATCCTGATCGTGGCGATGGTCGTCCAGCGGAACCGCCAGGCAGCCATCGACCGGGCGGAGAGAACGTATCTGGAAATCCAGAGCGGCAACGTGGTCGAGAAGCCGGACCTGGTCGACCAGGCCGGCCGCCTCGCGGATGAACAGGGCCTCGAGAGCCCGCTCGGTGTGCGTGCCGCCGAACTCCAGGCAAACCTCGCCTACCAACTCGGCATGACCGCCGGGCTCCAGGATCGCGAGACGATGGTCAGCCGACTCAAACAGGCCAAGGGGATCTACGAGCACCTGCTTGCCCAGAAGCCTGCGCATGCCAGCGCCGCAAGTTGGCGGATGGGTTTGGCCGCCACCGAGGAATCGCTTTTTATCGCGGACGCGGGCGGCAGCAAGGAGGCCATTCGCAAGCTGTACCAGGACGTGATCGACGGCCCGACGTCTTCATTCCAGGTCCTCGCCAAGGAGAAGCTCGAGAGCCTCGACGCCCGGCTGGCCAGGCTGACGATCGTCGCGACTCAGCCGGCCTCGGCTCCGGCACCGATGATCATCCCGACCACGAGCCCGGCCACGTTGCCGCCCGCGGCACCAGCCGCGGCGCCGACGCCCGCCCCCACCACGGCGCCGGGATAAGCCGGCTCTCCTCCCCCTGCCGGATGACCGCGAGCCCGCGGTTTCGAAACGCGGATCAATCGCGCGCGCTTGGATTGCAGGCGATCCGATCGCTATACTGAAGTAAGTGGTTATGGATTCGTTTGGCGGAGAGAATCCCCGTGAACAGCCCTTCGATCGAAGAGAAATTCGCTCGCATGCAGGATCTGCTGCGTTCGCTCGAGCGGGTCGCGGTGGCGTTCTCCGCCGGGGTGGACTCGACTTTTGTCCTGAAGGTCGCCCGGGACACGATCGGCCCGGAGAACGTGGTGGCGGTCACCGCCCGGAGCGACAGTCTGGCCGCCGCCGAATTCGAGGAAGCCCGCGCGCTGGCCGAGGGAATGGGCGTCGAGTGGGTGGTCGTCGACACCGAGGAATTCAAGAATCCGAACTACCTGGCCAACCCCGAGAACCGTTGTTACTACTGCAAGTCGGAACTGTACGGACAGCTCGACCGGTTTATCGCCGAGCGGCATCTGAAGGCCTCGATCTGCGGAATCAACGCCGACGATTACGACGACTGGCGTCCGGGGATCCAGGCCGCCCGCGAACACGGCGTTCACGCACCCTGCGCCGAGGCCGGTCTGACCAAGCAGGACATCCGCGAACTGAGCGCCCGCCTGGGGCTGCCGACCTTCGACAAGCCGGCCATGCCCTGCCTGTCGAGCCGAATCCCCTACGGCGAGTCGATCACCCCCGAGAAACTCCGCATGATCGAGCAGGGCGAGGCGTTTTTACGTTCGATCGGTTTTCGAGAGTGCCGCGTGCGGCATCATAACACCCTGGCCCGCATCGAATTGCCGGCGGACCAGATCTCCCAGGCCATGGAACCCGATACCCGCGGGCGGATCGACGCCGCGCTGCGCGAGTTCGGTTACACCTACGTCGCGATCGACCTTCGCGGCTTCCGCAGCGGGAGCCTCAACGAAGTGATCGCCTTCGGGCGGCGCCAGGCACCCGCCTGATCGTCAGACCGCTCGCGGAATCAACTGATGGAGCAGCACCGTACCGAGCCGCTGCGATCCGGGGTTTCGACACTGAGGCGCTCTGACTACCCCCGATCGATCATCCAATACCTACAGACCTGTTTAGCCGCGCCCCGCAGGGACGCGTTCCGAGCGGCCCGTCCGAATCTGCTGCCGCCACTTGTGCTGACGCTCTTACTCGGTTTGAGCGGCGTCGCTTCGGGCCAGGGGGTGACCGGCGAGCAAGTTCTCCGGGCGATCCAGGCGGGCCGCGGTTTCCTGCTTCGCTGCCAGACCTACGACGGCAGTTGGCCGGACTTCCCGGGTTATGGCGGCGGCACTACCGCCATGGCCACCCTCGCCCTGCTGAATTCGGGCGTTCGGCTCGACGACCCGAGCATGAAGGCCGCCCTTCGCGTCGTCCGGACGATCTCGCTCAAACGCACCTACGTCGTCTCGCTCAAGGCCCAGGCGCTGGCCGTCGCCGACCCCAAGGCCTATCGCGCCGAGATCCAGGCGGCCGCCGACTGGCTCGTGAAAGCCCAGCGGACCAACGGCATGTGGGGCTACACTCTGGAAGGCGCCCAGGCCGATTTTTCGAACACGCAATTCGCGCTGCTCGGCCTGAACGAGGCTGCGATCGCGGGCGCCAAGGTGCCCGACTCGGTTTGGCGCAAGGCCGAGGGCGCCTATCGCCAATCGCAACGACCCGACGGCGGCTTCGTGTACGTACCGCAACACAATTACGCCACGGGCAGCATGACCGCCGCGGCCGTGGCCAGTCTCTACATCACCGGCAATTCGCTGGCCGTCAACGTCCCCGAGCCGGACGATGATTCGTCCGGCCCCTGTTGCGGGCGGTATGTCTCCTACCGCCCGATCGCCCGCGGTCTCCTGTGGCTCGCTCGCAACTTCAACGCCGAATACAACCCGGCCGGCGGCGAGACACGCCCCGCGCGCGGCTGGTGGTACTACTATTACCTCTATGCAGTGGAGCGCGTCGGGGTGCTGTCCGGGCTGCAATACATCGGGCGGCACGACTGGTACCGCGAGGGCGCCGCCCAACTCGTGGCCCGCCAACGAGCCGACGGTTCCTGGCGCGAGATCGGTGAGGTCGTGGATACCGCCTTTGCCCTGCTCTTTCTGGCCAAGGGCCACCGGTCCGTTCTGGTCCAAAAGCTCAAATGGGCCAACGATTTCCGGTGGAACACCGCCCGCAACGACCTGGCCCACCTGGTCGGCTTCATCGGCGATCGCATCGGCGGTCGACCCGTGAGCTGGAACATCGTCGAGCCGTCCGCCGACGTGAGCGAGCTGCTCGTCGCACCGATCCTCTACATCAGCGGGCAGGAGTTCCCCCGATTCGACGCCGACCAGACTGACCGCCTTCGCAAGTACATCGACTTCGGCGGCACGATTCTCATCGAAGCGACGTGCAGCCGGTCCGCGGCCCGCGAGGGTTTCATGCGTTTCGCCCGGGCAACCTTCCCCGACCACGAGCCGCAACGCCTGCCGTCCGATCACCCGGTTTTCTCGGCCATGTTCCAGTTGGACGGCCGGGCGATCGAACTGCTCGGCCTGGAGGTCGGGTGTCGCACCAGCGTTTTCTTCAGCCCGACCGATCTGGCCTGCCAATGGGAAAACGGCGACTACAAGAAGGCCAATCGCACCGCCTTCGAGATCGGAGCCAACATCGCCGCCTACGCGACCGCGTCCGAACCGCTCCGCGACCGACTCGCCCCGCGACCCACGATCCACCTCACCGCCGCCACGCGCCCCACCAGCCTGCCTCGCGGGGCGGTGTATCTCGGCATCATCAAACACGGCGGCGACTGGCAGCCCTTCCCGCGGGCCATCGACAACCTCGCCCGATACCTCAACCGCAACCTCGGCGTCGACGTCGTGCCGGATTTCGAAGCCATCGCCGCTCACGACCCACGACTGGCCGACCATCCGATCGTCTACATGACCGGGGCCCGTGCGTTCACCCTCTCCGAGGACGCGATCGCCGCTCTCCGCCAACACCTGCTCCGCGGGGGAACGCTCCTGGCGGACGCCTGCTGCGGCCAGCGACTTTTCGATGCCTCGTTCCGCGAACTGGCGGCCAGACTGTTCCCGGAAAACCCGCTCGAACGCCTGCCGCTCGACCATCCCATCTTTACAGGCTCGCCGGGATTCCCCCTGCCTGAAGTCACCTATCTGCCCGCGCTGCGAAACGAACAGCCCGACCTCAAGGAACCCTGGCTGGAGGGCATCACCCTCGATGGCCGGACCGCATTGATTTACAGCCCCTTCGGCCTGGGTTGCGGCCTGGCGGACAGCGGTTGCTTCGCCTGCCGGGGACTCGCCCCCGAGGATGCCCGAAGACTAACCGCCAACACCATCCTGTACGCCCTGTCCCATTGAACCGGCAGGCCCGCCGACAGCATCCTCGCTCCCCCATTTGTCGTAACCTTCGCCTGGCCCGGTATTTCGGCGATCCCAACACGGCGCAGCCTGCGTCAGTGGACAGAGCCGGATTCGCGTCTCCCTCTCCCATTTGACGCTCTGACTTTCTGAAGTTTTGACGTTGTGACTTTCGCCGCCGCAAACCTCCGATTCTGACGTTTTGACTTTTTGACTTTTTGACTTTTCCCATCCGTGACACGGCTCCTAGAATTTCCGCGTCTTTGGGAAGAGCTTCACAAACTGAAAGGAGAACAGAACATCATGACGAACGAACATGGCGAAGCCTGCACGGTTCTGCAGGTTGGTCAGCCGGCCCCGTCCTTCTCCGACGCCTTGTATCCCCGACTCAGCACAGCCGGCCTGCGCCCGCGGGCCAGCAACTGCCGGCAGATCCACAGCGTCATCGGCGTCTTGCCCGTGCC
>JAPKGY010000169.1 GCA_026647385.1 Phycisphaerae bacterium
GACGCTGAGCAAGGAAACCCTGAACTGGGGGATGGCCATCGTCAGGACCGAGTTGAAGGAAATCGATCCTCCCAAGGATGTCCAGGAGACGATGAACAAGGTGGTCAAAGCCGAGAATGAGAAGGTCGCCGCCCTGGATTTTGCCAACGCGGTCGAGAGGCAGGCTGATGGGGTCAAGAGGGCGGAGATCAAGAAGGCCGAAGGCATCAAGCAGGCCAAGATTCTCGCGGCGGAGGGTGAGGCCCAGGCAATAAGGCTTGTCAACGAGGCGGCGGACACGTACTTCGTCGGAAACGCCCAGCTTCTGAGAAAGCTCGAGGCCCTCGAAAAAGCGCTGAGCCACAATGCGAAGATCGTCATTCCGTCAGGCTCCGAGATCATTAACGTCATCGGAGAGATGGCCGGCGTTTTGCCTCTGGCGGACGGAAACGGAGGACACCGAGCTGAAGACGGCAAACGCGGGTTGACGGCGTCGAGGCAGGCGGCCCAGCGGGCAGTCACGCCTTCTGTTCTGAGGGAGGCGATCAGCTCACACCCTGCGCCGTAGGTGGTGGTCGGCATTCGTGCGGTTGTCATGCATGGGCGAGGTCATGAGGCGCGTGGATTCGGTGGTCATGGGAAACGGACCATGATAAAAGAAACGGAAAGGCCATGACACACGAAGACGCAATCGGACTCATTGAGACCCTGGGGCTCGTCGGCGTCATCGAGGCGGCCGACGTGATGTGCAAAGCGGCTAATGTCGAAATCGTCGGCAAGGAGAGCGTAGGCGGAGGCTACGTAACGGTCATGGTCAAGGGTGACGTGGCCGCCGTCAAAGCCGCCGTGGAAGCGGGTGCCGAGGCGGTCAATCGTGTCGGCGGCAAGCTTATTGTCGCCCATATCATCGCCCGCCCGCATACCGGCGTGAGTTCTCTCCTGCCCAGGCAACAGTAGAGGATGTGCGGAGCGGCCGGTGACGCTTTGTTTGGCTTCGATCGTGATTTGTGTCGGATGACCAAGCGAAGGGCAGGTCGCCGCGTCGGCCGGCTGGTTGAAAAGTAAGTCGTTGCGGGCGGACACCTTACGGTGTTTCACGGCGTCGGTTGTTTCACCTGTGGTGGGTACCTGCCGCGGTCCGGGAGAAAACCCATGAACAAACCTAATGCAACAATGGCGCGCCAGATTGCACAAGCGGCAAGCGCTTTCGAGCGGCAGAGGACGGGCAAGACACCCAGGTCGGTGACCGTGGTGCTGAGTGACACTACTCTGGTGATCACGCTGCACGGGGCCTTGTCAGAAGCCGAGAAGGCACTGGCAAAAAGCCCCGAGGGTGCCGCACAGGTACAGGAGTTTCACCGACGGTTGTTCACCAACGCCTCCGAGTCGTTGCGACAGGAGATCAAGAGGATCACCGGCGTGGAGGTTCGCGAGGCTACCGCGGAAGTCGAGCCGGCCACAGGCACCGTGGTGGGGGTATTCACGACCGGCACCACGGTACAGGTATACCTGCTCGCCCATTCCGTACCCTCGGGAAGTTGGAGCGGGACTGAACCAGGCGACGACGAAAGCAAAGGACAGCCCACCAATGTTGACGCTTGAAGAACGGGCTCGTCTCCTTGCCCGCCATGATGAGGTGCGTCGGGAGTTAGAGGCTATACGCTCCGAGAAGTTTGTTCCGAGGGACGAGGCCCCGCTAACTCTGGAGGACGGCCTCAACAGGGAATTGGACGGAATTGATGGCGCCCTGGCCGAAGACGGCCGGTGGGAGCTGGGGGGCGAAGCTTGAACTCGCTTGGGGTACTGGCCCGGCGCGATTCGAGCAAGCAATCACGCATAGGAATGGAGGTTCCGCCATGCTGGTATTGTCAAGGAAACGAAGTGAATCAGTGGTAGTTGGAGGCCCCTCGGGCGTCGAGCGCCTTTTTAAGGTCACGGTCCTCGATGTTCGTGCGGGGAGGGTAAGGCTGGGTTTTGAGGCCGGCGATGATTTCCCCGTCCATCGTTGGGAAGTGTGGGAACGGATTCGCGCC
Organism: Phycisphaerae bacterium; assembly: GCA_026647385.1. GTDB lineage: Bacteria > Planctomycetota > Phycisphaerae > UBA1845 > PWPN01 > JAPKGY01. The sequence goes on from JAPKGY010000169.1 coordinate 2,013, forward strand.
GCCGGCAGGCCGGAAACAGGTTGATTCACAGGGAGAACACCTGTGGGCAAGACGAACGTCGAACGAAGAAAACACGCATGGTTTGCCTTGGCGGACGCGGAGCATTGTCGGCTCTTGCGCTGCCGTCAGACCAGACAGGGAACGCAACACGTGGACGAGCATGGCGTGTGCGAGAACAAGTGGCCGGAGCAGGAACACAAGCGGCCAATGACCGCGACCGGCACGACACACCACGTGGAAGAGGATGAGCGCCGCTTCGCGGGCCAGATTGTGAAGTGGTTGCGGGGAAAAGTTGAAGAGCAGAACATTGACTGCCTGGTGATCTTCGCGCCGCCTCGCATTCTCGGAGTGCTCCGGAAGGGCACGACCGGCTTGCTGAAGGGACACCTTGAGGAACTGAAGGGCGAGCTGATGCGGCTCGATGCCGGTCAACTGGCCGACCATCCGATGGTCCGCGATCTGCTGCGCGAGGCACACGAGCGATCTTCGGGTGGCAAACCGCAATCTGCTTGCATTCCCGGACGCGGTGAAGTATACTTAAAGTAGGCATCGGGGCTTCGTTCGCATCCCTGCGGGATCTGAGCGGCCCCGATGGGCTTAGAAGCAGTCGGATGACTAAGTGAAGGGCAAGTCGCCGTAGCGACGGGCTCGTTGAAGAGTAAGCCGACGTGGTCGAACACCCTGGGGTGTTCTGCCACGTCGGCTTTTTTCTTGCGGTTCTCTGAAACAAGCGCAACGACAAGGGACGAACCTGATGGAGAAGTCCAGTTCAACCGTAGCCCAGCAGATCGCCCAGGCGGCAATCGCTTTCCAGAAGCAGACGACAGGGCATGCGCCGACGTCGGCGACCGTGGTCTTGAACGAGGACATGGTGGTGATCGCCCTGCGCGGTGCTTTATCGCCGGCCGAAAAGGCCCTGGTCAAGAGTCCGACGGGTGCCGCCAAGCTGCAGGAGTATCATCGCCACCTTTTCGCCAACACCTCCGGCGCCCTGCGTGCGGAGATCGAGAACATCACCGGCGTGCCGGTGCGTGAAGCGACCGTCGAAGTCGAGACGATTACCGGCACGGCGACGGAGGTCTCCGTGACCGGAAGCGTGGTGCAGGTGTTTTTCCTGGCCCGCAGCCTCCCCCCGGAGGTCTGGGCCGGGCGCGGATCAAAAGATCCTCCGCCTTAACGGAATCTATGGCCCGCAGGGCCCAGCAGCCCCGCGAAAGGAGAATGTGCGATGCTTACTGTAACAGTCGGTGCACGGGAGCGTTTGGCGTCGAAACTCGCCGGCAGGAAGGCTGCCGATGACATCTCCATCCGATTCACACGAAAGGCGGGTAGCTGGAAGCTGCGTCTGGGCCGCGCCCGCCCCGCGGACACGGCCATTGTTCACGAAGGCAAAACCGTATTGCTGTTGGGCAAGGTCGTAGCACGAGCGGTAACGGACATGACGCTGGACGTCAAGAACACCGAGGCAGGTCCGCGACTGACGCTCCACTAGGGCGGACCGTGTTGTTTGTGGTTCGCAACCCAAGCAGGGTGGCGGATCATGCGCGACAATGAGGCGGAACGTCAACCACGCGGTCCTCATTCACAGGGAGAGAATCTCTCAATATGGAACTCCCACGCAGAACAGACGGCGATGTCTACCTGCCGGACGGCGCCTTCCGACAGAAGCTCGGCGCAATCCGCCTCCTGGCGGACGAAAGCGACTTCCGAATTGGCGTTTTCTACGCGTTCGATTTTCGTACGCGTATGTTGCCGTTCTGGTACGCGGACAAGCGCATGGCCCCGTGTTCCGTCCGCCTGCTGGCGGACGTGCTTCACGCCGCGGGGTTCACCCACCTCCGCATCGTGCTGCAGCAGTGGTCGCCGCGCGTCCTTCCGAGCCGGATGAGGCTGAACGGAAAGCCCCTGGACATCCTGATGGTGTCTTCGATGCAGGTGCACGCCGAGAAAGCATACACGCTGATCCGGGACGCACACCAAATGGACAGAACTCGCCCGCTCATCCTGGTCGGCGGTCCCAAGGCCATTTATGAACCGACCGACTATTTCGAACTCGGTCCCGAGCCGGGCATCGGTGCCGACTGCGTCGTGACCGGCGAGGCCTTCGTGTTCTTGGACCTTCTGCACGCCATCCTTCTCAATCGCCATACCGGCGACACGCCGCGCGACGCCTTTGAGCGGGCGAGGCACGGAGGCACGCTCACCCATGTGCCGGGCCTGGTTTATCCGTCACCCGGTTCGTCCTCGCCGAAACCTCCGGCGATCAACACCGGTGTCCAGCGGCTGCTGCGCGACCTGGACGAACTGCCCATGCCAGACGCCGGCTTCCGAACGATCGAGCCCCCGCACCGTCGACAGACCCTCTCTGCCGAGCCGTGCCCGCCCGAACGAGTGGGCAAGCTCTCCACGATCGCGTCGGTGATCTCAACCCAGGGCTGCCGCTTCAACTGCCCCTACTGCCCCATCCCGGCAGCAAACCAGCGTACGTGGCGACACAAAAGCCCCGAGCGGCTGGCCGCGGAGATCGCCCACATTCACGAGAACTTCGGCATCACCAGCTTCTTCAGCACGGACGACAACTTCTTCAACAATCGCCAGACCGTCATCGACCTGATGACCGCGCTGTCCCGCACGACCGTCGCCGGAAAGCCGCTGGCGGAGCGCATCCGCTACTACACCGAAGCAACCGAGTTCGACGTCTACAAGAATCGGGATCTGCTTCCGCTGTGCCGAAAGGGTGGCTTGGCGGCCATCTGGTTCGGGCTCGAGGACATCACCGCCGAACTGGTCAATAAGGGACAGACTGCCGGAAAGACGGCCGAGCTGTTTGCGCTGTTGCACGAGTTGGATATCGAACCGATGGTGATGATGATTCACAGCGACGAGCAACCCCTGCGCTCCAGGCCGGGCGACCTTTCGGGCCTGCTTAATCAGGCCCGATACGTGTTCGACCAGGGGGCGGTGTCATACCAGTGTACCTACCTCGGACCGAGTGTCGGAACGCGCAATTTCGAGCCGGCGGCCAAGAGCACAACCATTTACAGGCGGGTCGGACATCGACCCATTCCCCAAGCCTATCAGGACGGCAACCATGTGGTCGCCTCCAAACACCCTCGGCCTTGGCGGCAGCAGCTCAACCTTCTGCGAGCGTACGCGACGTTCTACAATCCGTGGAACACTCTGCGAACGATCCTGGCCTTGCGGCAGGATTCTCTTGGACCGAAACGCCTGTTGTTCCAGATGGTCGGGCAGATCGGACTTCTGCTGACGGCCCCGAAGATGCTCGCATGGGCCTTCCGGCTCAAACGCGGCCCGATCGAGGCCTACTCGGGCCTCGAGAAGGCACGCATTCCCATGATTGACGCAGTCACCGGCCGGGAAATCAACTGGGCGATCGAGCACCTTCCCTCGCTGGGCCAAACCGCAACAGAACTCGAGGCCCGGCACTCCGAGACCACCCCGAGTCGCACGAGCTCGACGCCTGCAGTGCTACGTGTGGCAAGAAACGTACTCACGCTGGAGGCTGACGATCGCACGCCGCAGGCAGGGATAGCCGCCGAGTCGCCCGCACAGTGCGCAACACAAACGCCCGGCGCCCTCTTCATGGACCTCCTTTCGGCTGGCGCAGGCCGGCCCTCGGGAAAGGATGCCTGATCATGCCACGGTGGACTATTGTTTTCCTGGTGATCGCCTCAATCGCCGCCTTCTACAGCTTCGCGGGCGTTCAAGGTTACTCCTCGCGCGGGGCAAGGGCCCTGTTCCACATTAGCTTCAGTTTCGCGACATTGGCCTTCCTCGGAAGAGTTTTCGGAAAACCATCTGCCCGGTAGGAGACCCAAAATGCTCGCTTCCATCCCACCCCTTCCCGGCGGTTCGTTACCATTCATCGTTCCCGCGCATGCCGCGCACTGGTACGTGCCGGACAGGCGGATCCGAACCCAAACCGCGGCTCGCCGTGCGGCCGATTTCGCGGAATGGTCCACAAGCGGCCGCTGGCAGGAACAGGTTCCAGACGAGCACTTGCTCTTCATCGCCCTGCACACCTGCGCGTTCCAGGCGACTCGACGCGCCCCGGGCAAGAACGTCGGCGCCACTGACGACCGGGAGGAATGGTCCAAGCGATGGCTTGACCTTCGCGAATGCATCGTCAAGAGAAACCTGGGGCTGGTTTACTCGATGCTCAGCCGTTTCCGCTCACCCGATCCGGACCACGACGATCGAGTCAGCGAAGCCATGTACGGGCTGGTGCGCGCCGTCGAGCGCTTCAACCCGTGGAAAGGGTACAACTTCAGCACGTACGCCTGCAACGTCATCATACGAGCCCTCATGCGTCGTTCGAGGCACGAGAAACGGTACCGCGCCATGTTTCCGGTTCAACAGGACGGCCACCCCGAGGGCTCGTCGCAGCCACCTGATTTCCACCCGGGCCTGTGGGAAGAAAGACTGAATCGAGCCATCAAGAACAACTCGGCTGTACTCACCGACCTCGAAGCACGGGTTATTGCCCATCGTTTCCCATCCCGAAGTGGACGTTGCATGACTTTTCGGGAAATCGGCGCCGTCATTGGCCTAAGCAAGGAGCGCGTTCGTCAGATACAAAACGCCGCCCTGCAGAAACTTCGCGAGGTGCTGGAAGCTGATCCCATCCTGCGCTGAGCGCTCGGATTTGCGGAGCACCGTGTGGTGAGA
>JAPKGY010000017.1 GCA_026647385.1 Phycisphaerae bacterium
GGCGTCAATGAGGACCCCGTCACCGGCTCGGCCCATTGCTGCTTGGCGCCCTATTGGGCCGCGAAGCTCGGCAAGACGTCGCTCATTGGCTATCAGGCGTCGGCCCGCGGCGGCGTCGCCGCCTCAAAAAGGACGAAATGCCCGAGGAAGTCTGGCTCTACCGCGGTGCCTGGCAGGAATGGGACGTTGACATGATCGACATGGCGGTCCCCCTCTCGCAGGCCCAGATCACCCAGAAGATCTTCGGCATCTTCAAGCATCAGTCCCAGAAGGACAAAGCCATGTTCCCCGGCCCGTACGACGACCGCGAGTTCTGGCAGCGCGCCCAAGCCCGCAACATGGAAACCGCCGAACGCCTCAACAAGCTGGGCCTGCCCGACTACTACGGCATCGAAGCGTTCGTACGCTGGACGCCGTGAGTCGTCGTCCGTGGTAACCTGACGCCAAACAGGAGACCACAACAACCGAGGACCCGTCATGAGACGACGTTTCATTTACCCGTCAGCCTGGATGCTCTGCACGACCGCCGCGATGGTCGCTGCCGGCCCGGTCCGTCAGTCCGTCGAGGTGCTTGAGGCGATCATTCCCCAGCCGCAGGTGGCGACGCTGACCGGCGCGGACTTCCGGGTAACGAACACAACCGTCATCGCCTGCTCGGCCCAGGCGGGCGAGAGCGAGCGATTTGCCTTCGAAACGTTCAACCAGGATCTCACCGGGCGAGGCGGGCCGCCGCTCAAAGTCGTCGACATCGCCCCCGGAGCCGAGCCGCCGGCCGGCGCCATCGTGATCGGGCTCACACCGCGCGACTCCTTCGCGGATCGTGCATTGCAACAGGCTCACTTCGCTCTCGACGAGCGCATCGGCGACCAGGGCTATCAGCTTCATGCGTCCGGGGACGGCGTTATCCTGCTCGCCCAAACCCCGGTCGGCGCGTTTTACGCCGTGCAAAGCCTCAGGCAGCTACTGCGGCTCACCGACGACGGGATCTTCGTGACCGGTGCGAGGATCACCGATTGGCCCCGGTACAAGCTGCGAGGCTTTCAGTTCGATGCCGGGCGTTCGCCACACACCGTCGACGCCATGCGGCGGATCGTGCGAATCTGCAGCGCCTTCAAGCTCAATTTCGTCATCTATCGCGAAGGCGACGACGAACTCTGCTCCGTCCGCTACAAGACCAACCGCCTCGGTTCGTTGAACCCGACGGCCTTGACCATTGACGACGTCGCGGAGTTCGTGCGGTACTGTTCGCGCCACCACGTGCAAGTGATTCCGGAGATCGAGTCGCTCGGGCATTCGTCCGCCAAGGGGTTCACATACCCCGACCTGATCGACGACTTCGGCCCGAAGACGAGGTATCCCGGCATCGGCATCCACCACCGCAAGCGCCGGCTCATCCTGACCAAGCCGGAGTCGTACGAGTTGCTGCGATCGATCTACTCGGAATGGGTGCCGATCCTGAACACTCCGTACATGCACCTTGGCTGCGACGAAGCCGGCGGCGGCTCGCCCGAGCATCTGGCCAGGCTTTACGGTTTCCTGGCGGAGTTGGGCTCGAAGGCCGGCAAGACGGTGAGGCCCATCGTCTGGGCCGACGCCGCGCAGACCCCGGACGAGCTGAAACAACATTTCGTTCGCTGTCTGTGGGACTATGGCGACGGTGCCGGCGTCACGCTGGACAACCCCCACCTCGTCAAGCAGGGATTGCCAATGCTGCTCGCTCCCGGCTGCCGTGAGGAAGTAATCATGGCCGGCGGCTCGGGCTCGTTCCACACGCCGCTCTCGAAAACGTCCTACGACAGGGCCTTCGCCAACCTCCATGCCTGGGGCCGGATCGGGCTGGATCATCCCAACTTCATCGGCCTGCTCTCGGTGCAATGGAGCGGCAACCAGCAGGACCTCTGGCTGCCCGATTACCTCGTCGCAGCCGAGTACGGCTGGACGCCGGACAAGCCGGCGTATGATTTCGAGCGGCTGATGGCCCGCGTCCAAGGTGCGCTGGCAAAAATCAAGGATTACACGAGCCCGCGTCCGGACGAGATCAACCGTTCCGCATGGGACGGCATCTGGCTCGACGCGAAAGGGTGGTGGGAGCAAGACATCATGGGCAAGGCCTTGCCCATGGATCCGGAGACAAGAAAGGCCCCCTGACGTGGGAACCCGTGTCCGAGCCGGATCAACCAGCCTCCCGCAGCCATTGCCCTGATCTCGCGAGCCGGGTAACCTAACCAGCCTGCATTCACCCTCGGGAGCAGCAAATCACACCGGATTGATCGGAGTGGTCCGGATTTGTTTGCTATGTCCCCAGGACACAAAGGAGAACGGGGATGTCGATCAAGAAGAGCCGTCGCGATTTTCTGAAGCGGACTCTGTACGCCGGAGCCGGGCTCTGGGTCGTAGGCCACGCCGGCTGCACCATGCCCCAGATGACCGCTCGTCCGCGACGAATCTCGCCCAATGAAAAAATGGGCATCGCGGGCATCGGCGGCGGCGGCAAGGGCTCCAGCGACATCGAGGCCGCCGCCAAGGGCAACGACATCATCGCCATCGCCGACGTCGATTTCGAACGCGCGGGCAAGACTTTCGAGAAGTTTCCCGACGCGAAGAGGTACAAGGACTTCCGCAAGATGCTCGATAAGCACGCCCGGCAGATCGACGCGGTCACCATCTCCACGCCGGATCATCAGCACTACGTCGCCACGATCATGGCCATGAGGATGGGCAAGCACGTTTACACGCAGAAGCCGCTGACCCACGATGTATGGGAGGCACGGCAGCTCACGCTGGCTGCCCGCAAGTACGGCGTGGTTACGCAGATGGGCAACCAGGGCACCTCCTTCGACGGGTTGCGCGAGGCCGTCGAGGTGATCCAATCCGGCGCGATCGGCCCGATTCGCGAGGTCCACGTCTGGACGAACCGCCCGATCTGGCCGCAGGGCATTCCGCGCCCCAGCGAGACACCGGCGGTACCCGCTACGCTCGACTGGGACCTGTGGCTCGGCACGGCCCCCAACCGGCCTTACAACCCGGCGTATGCCCCCTTCAAGTGGCGAGGCTGGTGGGACTACGGAACGGGCGCCCTGGGCGACATGGCCTGCCATACCGCGAACATGGCGTTCATGGCCTGCAAGCTCGGCTATCCCACCAGCGTCGAGGCTGAGGCCGCCGACGACTTCAACGACGAAACCTATCCGACCTGGTCGATTATTCGCTACCAGTTCCCCGCCCGCGGCGACATGCCCGCGCTCAAGTGGTTCTGGTACGACGGCGGCAAGAATAAACCCGCCAAGGCCGTCGAAGCCATCCGGAAGATCGTCCCCGGCAAGGAGATTCCCGGAAGCGGCTCGCTTCTCGTCGGCGACAAGGGCGTTCTGTTCTCGCCGAACGACTACGGGGCCAAGTACGAGCTTCTGCCCGAAAAGGACTTCGAGGGCTACAAGCCGCCGACTCCCTCGCTGCCGCGTGCCCACGACAACCACGCCGGCGAGTGGCTCCGCGCCTGCCGAGGCGAGGGCAAGACGATGTCTAACTTCGAGTACGCCGGCCCGCTCACCGAAACCGTCGTCCTCGGTTGCGTCGCGATGAAGGCCCGCACCCGCATCGAGTGGGACGGCCCGAACATGAAAATCACCAACTGCTCCAAAGCCAACGATTACCTCCGGCGCGAGTATCGCAAAGGCTGGGAAGCTTAGCAGCCCGTCGTGGAGATGGCTTCGTGGCACGAGCATCTGGCCATTGAAACCACGACCGAACGGGCCTTGCCACGGTTCCCAACACCGGGCACGATCGGACAACAGCAAAGGGACGGGCGACATCCGTCGGATGTCACCCGTCCCGCGATTTGTGTCCGGCAGGCCGTAAACCCCAGCTGGAAAACAAGATGCGACGCAGGCCAGTGCGGTGCAGCCGGACTGCCCGCGTTGACTCGGACGGGCCATCTTTTATAATCCACGCCGTCAGTGACCCACTACCCCAGCCCGGCCGGCCCTTGGGGTCGGCGAGGTTCCCCCGAGCGGAGGTTGCGATGGCAAAGTTCACCTGGGACGGCGGAATGAAACTCGTGGTGCGCATCTGGTTGACGGGGCTCGTGCTCACGGCACTGGCCGGCGCGATATCGGCTCAAGAGGCTGCGGCGCCCGCGGAAGAGCCGGCCGCGCCGGCCACGGCTGAAGAGGGCGCACCCGCCGAGCTACCGGTGGAGCAACCCACGGAACAGCCTGCCGAACAGCCCGCGGAACCGCCGACCGAAGCCACGGCGCCTGCCAGCGAACCGGCGACGGCCGAAGCCGAATCTGAAACCGCGCTCGACGCACTGGCCGACCATTTCGCCCAGTACCTGCATTTCGCGCTGATCGGCAAATTCGAGGAGGCCGACGCACAGGGCAAGGCGCTGCTCCAGTTGCCGGTCGTGAATCCCCTTTCACCCGCGGCGGCCGACCGGCTCGTCGAGTTGACCAGTCGGGATGAGTACAAGGACAGCATCGACATCCTCCTGCTCGTCATCAACAACACGCCGATCGCGGAGAACGCTCAGAAGATCCTGGACCTGGTTCGCCAGGCGCATCGTCGCCAGCGGATGAATCCGACCCGCATTAACGACAGCATCGAGCTTTTGGCCGGCACCCCCACCCAGCAGATGGTCGGCCTGGAACGCCTGCGCGATTCGGGCGAGTATGCGGTTCCCTGGCTGATCGAGGCGCTGGCCGACGCCCGCCAGAGCCGGCTGCACCCGTTCATCGTCCGGGCTCTGCCGCAACTGGGAAAACGCATTGTCAACCCGATGGTCCAGGGGTTATCGATTCCGAACGCCCAGGTGCAGCGCTACGTGGCGGAGGCCCTCGGCAGGATCGGCTACCCGCAGGCATTGCCTTACCTGAAGCGCCTGGCAACCGATCCGAAGGCGAATGAGGTCGTTCGTCAGGCTGCCGGTGCTGCGATGGCCCAGATCGTTGTCGCCAATCCCACGGTGACGGAAAAGCCGGCCGACCAGCTCTTCGCCGAACTCGCCGAGCAGTATTACTACGATCAGGACTCGCTGCTTCCCGATCCGCGCGAACCGGCTACCAACGTCTGGTTTGCTCGCGGCAACACGGTCGAGCCCATCGAAGTACCCCAGCCGATCTTCATGCTGGTGATGTGCATGCGATCTTGCGAGGCATCGTTGCAGTTGTCCAGGAACCAGCCGGCCGTCGTCGCGCTCTGGCTGGCCGCCGACTTCCGCCGCGAGGCCCGGCTTGGGCTCGACGTGCAATCCGAGAAAGTCGTCGAGACCGCGGACCTGACCCGCCCCAAGGATTTCCTCCGCAGCGTCTATTTCGCCCGGATCGCCGGGCCGCAGCATGGCCTGCTCGTCCTCGATCGCGCGATCAAGGACCTGGATCGTGACGTCGCTCTGGGCGCGATAGCCGGCTTGCGTCCGACCGCGGGCCCCGCGGTTCTCACAGATGCTGCCGGCGAGACGGGGCTGAGTCTGGCCAGGGCCCTGCAGTTCCCGGACCTGCTGGTTCGAACGCGGGCGGCCCTGGCTCTCGGGGCAGCCATGCCGAGCAAGTCGTTCGCCGGAGCCGATGAGGTCGTCCCCATCCTCGCCTCCGCCCTCGGCTTGACCGGCCAGAAGTTCTTCATGCTGGTCGATCCGGACGAGACTGCCCGCAAGAACCTCGCCGAGGGGCTTACCCGGACCGGCGCGAAAGTGATCGCGGTCGATCGGCTCAATGCCGGCCTGACCCAGGCGCACAAGGATCTGACCAGCCTCGACGGCGTTTTCATCGCCAGCGACGTGGCTCAGCCGTCCGCCGTCGAAGCGATCCGGCAATTGGCGGCCGACAAGCGGTTTGGCCTGGCCCCGGTGGTGGCGTACATCAAGGAGGGCGGAAACCTGGTCGCCGACCGGATCGCCGAAGCGGACAAACGCGTGGGCCGGGTCCTGGTCACCAGCGGCCAGCAGGCCCCCGGCTCCGACTTTGCCGACGCCCTTCTCGACAAACTGGCCAAGACCGCCTCGGCGTACGGCTATGGCGAAGTCAACGCCGAGTTGAGCGTCATGCTCGCCCTTGAGTCCGCCTCCATCCTGCGCGATATCGCCATCAGCGGGCATAGCGTCCTCGATGTTGCGCCGGCCCAGAAGGCTCTCATCGGAGCGCTCTCGCATCCCGCGGAGCCTCTGCGGGCGGTCTGTGCGCTGGTGCTCGCCCGGATTAACGCCACGGACGCCCAACAGGCCATTGCAGCCGTCGCAATCTCCGACAAGGAGACGCCCGCGCTGCGCAAGGTGGCATACGCCGCCCTGGCTGAGTCCGCGCGACAGTTCGGCTCGAAGCTCGACGCTGCCATGACCGCTCGCCTGGCCGAACTAGCCGTCGGCGACCCCGACCTCGATCTGCGCACCGCCGCCAGCCAGGCGCTGGGCGCTCTCAACTTGCCCGGCGAGCAGGCAGCCGACATCATCCTTGGCCAGAAGTGATTGCGCGGACCCGGCTGGCATTCTCCCGGGTTGGCAGGGGTGGCCTCGGCGACGGGCGCCGAATCCCGCGGCTCCTTCATGTCGCACGATCTCGCACGGTCATTTTGGAGAAGGATTGCCATGAAACGTGGACGGATTGATGTATTGGCTCTGGCGAGTGCCACATGCTTGCTCTCCTCGGCCGTCATGGCCGCCGAGATGCACGACATCGCTTCGGTCGACGAGCAGGCCCAACGGCAGCGCGATCAGCGCCTCGCATGGTGGAAAGAGGCTCGCTTCGGCCTGTTCATTCACTGGGGGCTCTACGCGATCCCCGCCAACGAGTGGAAAGGCCTGGAAAAGAAGAATAAGCCCCCGGGCCTCGGCGCGGAATGGGTCATGTACAAGGCGAGGATCCCCGTGGCCGAGTACGAACTGCTCGCCCGGGACTTCAACCCGGTCAGGTTCAGCGCCGATGAATGGGTCGACATCGCCCGGGACGCCGGCATGAAGTACATCGTCATCACCGCCAAGCACTGCGACGGCTTCGCGATGTACGCCTCGAGAGTTACCCCTTACAACATCGTGGACGCCACGCCGTTCAAGCGGGGCCCGCTCATGGAGCTCAAGCAGGCCTGCGACGGCAAGGGCATGCGCCTCGGTTATTACTACTCCCACTCGTGGGATTGGCACGAGCCGGACGCGCTCGGCTACGACAACAACTGGGACTTCCCGGACCGCTCGAAGAAGGACATTAACCGATACCTGCGGGGCAAATCACTTCCCCAGGTCGAGGAGCTGCTCACCCGCTATGAGCCGGCCGTCCTCTGGTTCGACGTGCCTTTCGATCTCACTCCCGAGCACAGCCGCTGGTTTCTCGACCTCATCCGGAGCAAGTACCCCGCCTGCGTCGTCAACAGCCGCATCGGCAACAACCTCGGCGACTACGAGACGCCCGAGCAGTTCATCCCCGCGAAGAAGTCGGGGAACGCCTTCGAAGTCTGCATGACCACGAACAACCACTGGGGCTACGACAAGAACGATCACAACTGGAAAACGGCGAAGACGATCGTCCACAATCTCGTGGACATCGTCGGCAAGGGTGGCAACTACCTGCTGAACGTCGGCCCGACGGCGGAGGGTGTTTTCCCCCCGGAAGCGATCCGCCTTCTCCGCGAGGTCGGCCGATGGATGAAAGTCAACGGCGAATCCATCTACGGCACGCAGGCGAGCCCGCTCGCCCCGCTGGCGTGGGGGCGATGCACGGCCAAGCCGGAGCGGCTTTACCTCCACGTCTTCGACTGGCCCGTCGGAGGCCGGCTCATCGTGCCGGGAATCAAGACGCGGATCGTCAAGGCCTATCTGCTGGCCGATCCGAAACACCAAGCCTTGAAGTTCGAACCCATCGGCCCGGACGACCTGGCCGTCCAGGTGCCCGACAGGCCGCTCGATCCCATCGACACCGTCGTCGTCATCGAGCACCGGGGCTCGGTTGAGACGAACCCGACGCCGCTGGTCCTGCCGGACGTCGAATTCGTGCTGCCAGCCAACATGGCCGCCCTGCACGGGACCCGGGTCACCTACGTCCCCAATCACTACAGCCTGCCGAAGGCGCACATCGGCACATGGACCGAGTCGGCTGACTACGTGACCTGGGAGTTCCGCACGTTGTCAGCCGCCGCGTACGAGGTCGTCGCCACCTATAGCGCTGAGGATGCCCAGAAAGGCAACGCATTTACCGTGGAGGTCGCCGGCCAGAGAATCGAGGCTACGGTGGATTCCACCGGCGACAAGAAAGACTTCCAGGCGTTCCGTCTCGGTACCGTAATGCTCCCGGGCCCCGCGCCCTGTACCCTGACGATTCGCCCGAAGACGCTCAACGGCAAGACCAGCCTCGTGAACCTCCATGCGATCTCGCTGAAACCAACGAAAAAACAGGGCGCCTGAACGTCGAGAGTCCTCTTTCTACGAAACGAGAAAGTTATGGCATTTCACCGCAAGGTGCAGCGGTCCATCGTGGATCGAACGGCCGCGCGGGCTGAAGCCCGCGGCTCCTGACTGTGACATTGAGGCATGAAATGCCGTAAGGTCGCCTTTCCACGGCGCGAGGAGCTGAAGTGGAGAATTGAAACTGGATGGAAAAAACCGTCCGGCCCCCGAAGCCCCCCCACGAATAGATCACCCTTTCTCAATTCTCCATTGTCAATTATCCACTGCGAACAACACAACCTCGTTGGGCTTCGTCTCAAGACGCAACACGCTCCCGCTCATGCGCGTGCTGGTTTCATTCCGCGTCACTTCAACATCACCAGGCCACGGATTGATCACCCGCAGTTCGCCGCCGACCTCCGATTTGACGCGGATCCACGCGGTTTTTCCGTTCTCATGCTCGGCACTGACCAGGAACGCGCCCGCCGCCCGCAGATCCTGGAAGATCGCGTCCTTGTCCGCAGGCCAGTTCGGAAACAGCCGCAGTTCGCCCGTATACCCCTGCAACAAACACTCGTTGATCACCGCCGGCAGCGAAAAATTCTCGAACCAGATCCCCATCCTGGCCATGAAGCCGTAATCGGTGTCGTCCCGGTACCGCCCACCGGCCTGCAGGACCATATCGTTGTAAACTCCGTTGGGCATCATGCAGTAGCGCACCTGCCGCTTGAACCGCTCCAGGTCCAACATACCCAATCGCGCGCCCTGCAGGTTCAGGAAGACGACGTCGTTGCCGCCCTCGTTGAGATGATTCCGCCACGTGTTGATCGCGACGTCCAGCAGTTCCTTGGGCGAGTGCAGCCCGATGTCCTCCCCGGGAAAGACCGAAACCAGCGGGTTCGGCGTGTTGTACACCTGGTCCGGCGATTCAGCCGCCGCGGAGACGAACACCGTGCCCCGATCGCTCTGCACCGTCGGATAATCGGGGAAATGGTCGAGGATCTCGCGAACCTCGGCCATCAGCTTCGCCTCCTGGCCGGCGATTTCGAGAATCTCGCACGCTTGCAGGTAGGCTTTGAACACGAACTTGGTCAGGGCAAGATCGACGTTGCAGTCCGCGTTGTATCGTGGGTCCGCTTTCATCCCGTGCAGTTCGGGCACCACCGTCGGGTAAATGTGGTACTTGTCGTCGCCCCACTGCGGCCCGTGTGCGTCAGGCCGTCGCATGTACGCGTTCATGAACCGCACCGCCTCGCGGATCGGCTCGAATAATCGCGATTTCAGAAACTCCCTGTCCATCGTGTAGAGGTAATGCCACCACAGGCTCTGCACCACCCATGGCGTCTCGCACACCTCTGCGCCCCAGGTCGGCACCGGGTACGGCATCATGGTCATCTCGACGGGATAGGCTGAGTGCGGAAAAAACGCGCCGGGAAGCCTGTAGTGATTTCTCGCCCAGTCGCGGCTGATCGGCAGCAGAAAATGAACCAACTCGACGTATGGCAGGTGCTTGTCCACGCGGTTCGACGAGAACGTCACCCAGAACGGCTGTTGAACGTTGTAGTTCGTGTGATAGTCGCCGTGCCACGCGGTCCCGATGTCGCGATAGCTCCAGTTGGCAAACAGCCCCGGGCAGGTCACTCCCGGTTTGACCGAGCATTTCAGGAAGTAGAGATTGCGATACCAGATGCGTTCGAGTTCGTCGTCCGCCAGCTTCACGCCGGAGCGGTTCCAGTACTCCTTCCACGACGCGCGGGCGGCGCGGGCCACCGCTTCGAATTGTGCGACGGTCGGCTCCGGCGGCAAGGCCGTAAGCTGCTCGGGAATCCCGATCGCCATCCCATGCGTCAGCTCGGCGCAGGCGACGAAAGGCCCGGCCGACTCGAATCCGGGCTCGACCTTGCCGCTGACCCGCGCCATCGCGCGCAGCGCCTTGTCCTTCTTTCGCGCATCTCCCAGAACCGGCAGCACCTGATGGAACGACAACGTATCTGCCATCGAATCGAACGTCGTCTTCATTCCCGGCTCGGGCATCAGCCGGACGCGATTGAACGGCCCGGCCACGGGCCGACCGGCCTGGTCCACCATTCGCAACCACAGCCGGTCCGCCGCCATGTCCGCGAAAACCTCGAGCCGTTCGGGCCGACCGTCGACCGTGAAGAACACTTCGCACAACCCCGTATCGATTGAAACACGATGTCCGAGCACCTCCGCCCGCCGGCGATCGAAGCCCAGCAGCAGCGAGCCGCAAGGCCAGGGCCGCGGATAGGGCTTCGCGTAATTCTCCCGAGCCATCCCGCAGTAATCCGCGAACCACGCCTTGTCCTCGTCGGTACCGCGCTTCAACCGCGCCCATATCTCGTCAAACGGCACAAGCTTGTCGCGATTCTCCTCCGCCACCCGGATGTCCCAAACGTCGTTGTGCCCGAAGTTGATGAACACCGAGTCGGGCCGGGTCCGAACGATCGCCCCCATCGCCCCGTTGCCCAAAACCGCGCCCTCGAAGAAATCCTGCGCGGGCTTGTCCATCTCGATCGGATGTCGCCCCGCGCGCTCGGCAGGCTCGAACCGCTCGGCCGCCGTTGCGACCGAAACGATCGCAGCCGACAGAACGATTCCCCAGGAGATTCCCGATAATCGCATGATGGGTCCTTTCATCCGCCGGAGAGTCGCGGACATGATAATCCGCCCGCCTGAACGGGCCAATGGACGGGTGATAGGCAAGCTCGGTTTCCGACCGGTCGGGATCTCGGGATGGTGAAGCATCCGTTGCTGAGCGGCCGCAACGGGGTACCCGGCGTGCATCCGCCCCCGGGCCACGCAGCCACGCTCACGCACGCATGCCCGCTAACGGCTTCGCAGGTCCGTCGGATGCCGGTGAGCCATTCCAAGAGGGTGTACCGGGAGAGGGAGACAGTCCCCAACTCGCCGCAGGCTTTCGACGTACCGGGCCAACGGCAGGCCCGAACCCAGCCTTTATCCCGGCGAAATGGGGACAGTCCCCCGGCTTCTCACGCACCCTCCCAGGCCGATCCCGGAAAAGTCCTGCTCTTACTTCGCGCGCTCGAGGTACTCGCCGGTGCGGGTGTCCACGCGAACCATTTCGCCCACCTCGATGAACGGCGGGACCTTGATCCGGGCGCCCGTCTCGAGCGTCGCGTCCTTGTTCTGGTTGGTGGCGGTCGCACCCTTGATGGCCGGCACCGTATCGGTGACCTGCAGCTCGACGGTAAACGGCAGTTCGGCGTTGACGATCTGCCCCTCGATCACCGTACACGTCAGGGTCATGTTCTCCTTGAGGAATCGGACGTCCCCGATGACGTCTTCCTGGACCGGAATCTGGTCGTACGTCTGCGGGTCGGCCAGGATGTAGCTGTCGCTGTCCCGGTAGAGGTACTCGTAAGGTTTGGTCTCCACGAAGACCGTCTCGACGCGGTCATCCACCGCCATCCGCTGATCGAGCACCCGGCCGGTCTTGAAATCCTTCAGTTTGACCTGGTAGTAGCTCCGCCAGTTGCCCTTGGCGACGTGCTGCATGTCCTTGATCGTATACCGCACGCCGTCGATCAGGACGACCTGCCCCTTCTTCAATTCGCTTGCCTTAACCGACATTCTCGCAACCTTTCCTGGGACCGCGCAACGCGGAGCCGCTCGTCACCCCGGATCGGGCCTCACCTGGACTCGCCCCATTTCCGCGGTCCCGGCCTCCAAGTTGAGACCGGCCCCGTAGTGTGGCAAAACCGCCCTCGCCCGTCAACCTCCCCAGGGTTCCCGATGACCTGCGGGACAGGATGAGCAGAAGCAGCCCGCCGCGGCATACATCCGCCGCAGGTGGCGTCGGCATTGCCGACCCAGGTTCGCCGCCCCGCCTCCTCCGTCCAAGCCCGCTTGTCCCATTTACCTGCCGACGGTAACCTGCGGGTATGAAGTGACATACAGTCAAGCCGAGGGCCGGCAATGTCCGAGAATCTCCTTTCCGTGGCCTCCGCCGACGCGATCGACCATCTTCGATGGGCTCTGACCCCACAGGTCGGCCCGATCCGGTTTGCGCGCATCGTCGAGGCCTTCGGTTCCGCACGCGACGCCCTCGGCGCCGGAGCCGCCCGGCTGAGCCGGATCGACGGCATAGGCCAGGACTCCGCCGCCCGGATCGCCTCCGAACGCGACCGGGTGAACGTCGAGGCCGAACTCGAGCTCGCCCATCGCCACGGCGTGCGGATCATCTGCCCTGCCGATCCGGCATTCCCCGTCGGCCTCAGGCACATCTCCGACCCGCCGATCTGCCTGTACGTCCGCGGCCAACTGGAACCCGAGGACGCGGTCGCCATCGGTGTAGTCGGCTCTCGTCGATGCACGCTCTATGGACGGGAGCAGGCGTATCGGTTCGGGTACCAATTGGCGTCAGCCGGTGTGACCGTCGTTTCCGGGCTCGCCCGCGGGGTCGACAGCGAATCCCACAAGGGTGCCCTCACCGCCGGCGGGCGCACCCTGGCCGTCCTCGGCAACGGGCTGGCCTCCATCTACCCGCCCGAGCACGCCGAGTTGGCCGACCGCATCGCCGAACGCGGCGCATTGATCAGCGAGTTGCCGATGACCACCTCTCCGACCGCCGGCAACTTCCTTCCGCGCAATCGGTTGATCGCCGGCCTGTCGCTCGGCGTCCTGGTCGTCGAGGCCGCCAACCGCAGCGGATCGCTCACGACTGCCCGCCTGGCCAACGAATATGACCGCGAGGTCTTCGCCATCCCGGGACGACTCGATAACGAATTCGCACACGGCACCAACCGCCTCATCCGCGATCAGCACGCCAAGCTGGTCATGACCGTCGAGGATCTCCTCGATGAGCTGGGTGAGGTCGGCCAAGCCCTCGGCGTCATCCGGCAGAGCGAAAAGGTTCTGCCCTCCACGCCCGCAGCCGTCGGCCTCGGCGACCAGGAACGCGCGGTCCTCGAGGTGTTGCGGGATGAGGCTGTCTCCATCGAAAGCATCGCCGAATCGACAGGCCAGCCGGCCGCTCGCATCGCCGCCGCCCTCGTCGGGCTGCAACTCCGCGGTCTGGCCCGCCAGTTACCCGGTAACGTCTTTGTCCGCGTCGGGAAAAAATGAGACTCAGGAGCAAGGGATCGCACATGTTCCGCGGCAAGTACATCACATACCATGGGCCGGCGGCCGGACTTCAGCCCCCGTCTTGGGGCAGCCTCTTCGCCGTCGCGTTGACGCTGATAACGGCTGGGGTGAGCGACTCGTCCGGCGCCGCTTCAGCCACCCAGCCCGGCATCACGAGTCGTCCTGCGGTCACGACTCATCGCACCATGCCGAAGCGTCGGCCGGGTGTTGTCGTCGCGCCACCCGTCCGCACACAACCTGCAAGCACGACCCGATCGGCGGCAAACCGATTTCGGATCGCGTCACGCCCGGCCGTCGCCGGGCATTCCAACCCAACGACCCGGCCCGGACCAGCCACGCGACCGATCCAGGCCCCGAGTCGACCGGCGGGAGCCTCGTCGCTCCTGCCGACCACCATGCCTCATCCTCCGCATCTCGTACCGGGACCTCCTCGCGTTCCAACCAGGCCGGCCCTACCCATCGTGCGTCCGACCCCGCCGCGTCCGGGTCGATCCACACCACCCGCCCACCAGCCTCCTACTCAGACCTCACCTGCTACCCAGGCCGCCGGCCGAGCTGGAACTCAACCCGCGACATCACCGGCCACGCAAGTTGCGCCCCCGCCACCCCCGCCGCCCGCAACCCGGCCCGTCGTTACCAGTCGAGCCGTGGTCAACCGACCGGCCGACAAACCCGACATCCTGCTGATCACCGCCACCAACCTGCCGTTCCGCAACACCGGATTCGGCGGCAACAAAACGGTCAAAACCCCGAATCTCGACAAACTGGCGTCCGAAGGTGTGCTCTTCACCCGTTTCTACACCACGACACCCCAGCCTGCACCCGCAAGAGCCTCTCTCCTCACCGGGAAATACCCGCATCATCTGGACGTGACGGCGGAAGGTCCCGAGCTTCGCTCGCTCGCGCCCGAGACGGACACGTTCACCGGCCGACTGGCCGACGCCGGCTAC
>JAPKGY010000170.1 GCA_026647385.1 Phycisphaerae bacterium
GGAGTCGCGGCGGTGGACTTGTACCTGTCGGACGATAACGGCGCGACGTTTCGGCCGCTCGCGCTGGGGCTGGCCAACACCGGCAGCCACACGTGGTATCCGCCCAACAGGCCGACGACCCAGGCGATCTTTCGCGTCGTGGCTACGGACAACCTGTTCAACAAGGGGCAGGACGACAGCAACAATGTGTTCACCATCGTCCCGCCCCCGGGCGGCATCGCCCCGACCACGTTGCGGGACTTTGATTTACCCGGCAGTCAGCCGTTTGAAGCCGGCACCCTCAATCCGCCGTCCGCCTGCGCCGTCTGCCACGGCAACTACAACCCGAGCGTCGAACCCTTCTACAACTGGCAAGGCAGCATGATGGCCCAGGCATCCCGGGACGACCTCTTCAAAGCCTGCATGGCGATTGCCAACCAGGACGCTCCGGATTCCGGAGACCTCTGCCTGCGATGCCACCTTCCGCGAGGCTGGCTGCGAGGGCGATCCATCCCCACCGACGGCAGCCAGATGCTCCCCGAGGACGCGCACGGCGTGGCCTGCGATCTCTGCCATCGACTCGTCGATCCGTTCTACGTACCGGGCGTCAGTCCAATGGAGGACCAGAGCATCCTGGCCGCCCTTTCCATGACGCCCGTCGACTTCGGCAACGGGATGTTTGTCGTCGACCCGACCGGGGCTCGCCGCGGACCCTTCGTCGATGCGACGAGCGGACATGCCATCCTGGTATCCCCGTTCCACCGCGAAGCCGCCCTGTGCGGGACGTGCCACGATGTCAGCAACCCCGCCTTCCAGAAGGACGGATCGGGCAACTACCCGCCGAATGCCTTCAATACGACCGCCACGAGCTTCTCCGCGCACACGCTCATGCCCATCGAACGCACCTACAGCGAGTGGTTCTACAGCGCCTACAACTCGCTCGAAGGTGTTTATGCGCCGGAGTTCGGCGGCAACAAGACTCACGTCGCCACCTGCCAGGATTGCCACATGCGCGACGTGACCGGCCAAGGCTGTAACTTCGGCACGCCACCGACGCGCACGGACCTGCCGCTGCACGACATGACCGGCGGGAGCACGTGGCTGCCCGGCCTGCTCAGCACGTACTATCCGGGCGAGGTCAACGATGCCGCCCTGCAGGCGGGCATCAGCCGAGCGCGCTACATGCTCCAGAACGCTTTGGATCTGGCCGTCGTGCAGGAGGGGACGAAGCTCAAGGTCACGATCACGAACAACACGGGGCACAAACTGCCCACCGGCTATCCCGAGGGCAGGCGCATGTGGATCAACGTGAAACTCCGCAACGCGGACATGCAGTTGCTCGCGGAATCCGGCGCCTACGAGGTTTCCACCGGCGTGCTCGAACATGATGCCCAGGTCAAGATCTACGAAGCCAAACCGGGCCTCGACGCGGACACGGCCGCGCTGGTGGGCGTACCTCCCGGGCCGTCGTTCCACTTCGTGCTCAACAACAAGATCTACAAGGACAACCGGGTCCCGCCGCGCGGCTTCGCGAACAGCACCTTCAGCTCGTTCGGGGGCGCGCCGGTCGGACACAGCTACGCCGACGGACAATACTGGGACGATACGTTGTACGCACTCCGTGCGGGCGCGGTTTCCGCGCAGGTGACGGTCTATTACCAGAGCACCAGCAAGGAGTACGTGGAGTTTCTGCGGGATGAGAACACCACGAACAACGCCGGGCAGAAGCTCTACGACATGTGGAGCAATAACAACCGCTGCCCGCCCGAGGAAATGGCGACCATGACGCTTTCGGTCAACGCGCCCGACGTGGGGGCCGATCTCGACCGCGACGTCGACGTGGACGCCGATGATTTCGCGATCTTCACGGGTGTTTCACCGGACCGAACGTCGGACCGCCGCCAGGCCATTGCGAGTCCGCCGACTTCGACGACGACGGCGACGTCGACCAGGAGGATTTCGGGCTGTTGCAACGATGCCTGAGCGGGCCGGACGCGGCGGCCGACCCGGCATGCATGAGCTAAACGGCGGCCAAGGGTAATCGATCGCTCTGACGATCGTGGTGCTTTCCGGATGGGAATCGGGGAAAGAATGTCCGAGGTCGAGCCGCCCCGGGCGGTCAAGGCGAATCCCCGCCGCCACCGCCCGGTCAGATGACTCCTGGAGGAAACCGCTTCCAGCAAAACGCCCCGCAGGTTGACTTGGGCCCCCGTCTACGGATACGTTCATGGGCAGGAGCGCCCGTAGCTCAGCAGGATAGAGCACCGGTTTCCTAAACCGGGGGTCATAGGTTCGAATCCTATCGGGCGCGATGAGCAAATCGCCTGGGAAGTCGCGTACCGACCCTCTTCTGCTTCACACCTGCGGCGCGGTATGAATCGCGGCGCGACCGGTGTGCGTCGGGTATTCCAGCGAGAGGTAGCTATCCTGCCGGCGTCACCCGGGTGGATGAAGACGTGCGGTGCCGCCGGGTCGGAGGAGTTCCCTCCGTCACGTTCTCGAAGGCGATCGGGAGCGGCGTTTCTCACCGGTCCCGGCCCGCCTCTCCAGATAGCTTTTGAGTGCGACCGCGTTGTTGTGCTCCTCGTCGCGGGCCCCGTATAGCAGGGTCACCTTGTCTTTTCGAGCCGTCTCGAGCAACGGCTTCCATAGTTCGGGGCGGTCGTCCAACTCCTGGTGATACCGCTTCTGAAAACCGTCCCAGCGGGATTCCTTGTGGCTGAACCACTTGCGCAGTTCGTCGCTCGGGGCCACATCCTTGAGCCACGCGTCCAGCGGACACTTGTTCTTCGACAGACCCCGCGGCCAAAGGCGATCGACGAGAATGCGAACGCCGTCGTCGGAGGCGGCCGGCTCGTATACGCGTTTCACCCGGATGTTATTTCGCGCACTCATCGCCATTCTCCCGATCGAGCCGGCAGGCTGTGACTGATCTCCCGAACCGTGGGTCGTTCGCCGAAGCGTCGACCGATCTCGGAAGGATTGTAGGCTCGTCATCGGAAACGCCGACGCTCGTTCCTCCTTCACCGCGAACAACCGGCTCCCTGGGAGGTGAGAAGGCGCGTCGACCCGGATTGAAAGTTGGACTAACATGTCGCCAGCGAGCCAAGGGCCTTATCGGGAGGAGAATCCACGCCGGGATCCGTGTGTATACGGCAACCCGCACGCCGGGCGAGTACGCGGGCCTGGCTCCCGGCCGTTGTGGCACTCGGCCTGGCTGTGGGGTGTCACGCGAGGCCGCTTTTGAAACGCACCCGCATTCAGGAGGCTTCGTCATCATGCTTGGCGACCGTTTACGAATCGTCGCGATCGCAGCCCTTTGCTCCACGTCGGCTGCGATGGCTGGCTCGTATCGTCTGGACGACGTCACCATTGTGGCGGACCCAAACGCCCCCGCCAGGGTCCAAACGGCCGCCGATGAGTTGCGCGGGTATGTATATCGACTCACCGGCACGTGGCCCGCGCTGGCGGACACTGCGCCGGCGGGCACGGCGGCCGTCATTCTGCGCGCCGGCCCCGGAGCCCAGGTGCCCGACGACGGCCCGGACTCGGATCAAAACTACGCGCTCTACACCGAGGGCTCGGCCCAGGTCGTTCATGGTGCGTCCGAGCGCTCGACGCTCTGGGCCGCTTACGACCTTATCGAGACCTGGGGTGTGGGCTTCTACCTCGGCGGGGACGCCCTGCCGCCCGTCGATCCCGAGCGCAAGGTCGACCTCGTCGAAAAGATCGGCGTACCCGTTTTCAAGATCCGCGGCAATCTGCCCTGGTTCAACTTCCTCAACAGCCCCACGACCTGGAACCCGCAGGACTACAAGACATTCTTCGCCCAGATGGCCAAGCAGAAGGCCAACCTGATCGACTTCCACGCCTACGATCATGAACCCTTCTGCGGCTACGACATTCACGACGAGCCTTTCCGCAACGGCAATCTTGTCCCCACCGAGACCACGATGGGCGGGCCGCTCATGACCACGATCTCGGAGTTCCGCTGGTGGTCACCGCCGATCATGACGACAAAGGATCACCTTTTCGGCACAGGCTTGTTCTTTGACCGCGGCGAATGGGGCTGCGAAGTCGGCATCGAAGACGCGTGGACGTACGCTCCCGGCCGGGCGGTTCGCATGCAGCAGAAGATGATGGCGGACGCCCTCGCCTACGCCCGGACACTCGGCATCGAAACGTGCCTCGGATTCGAGGTCAGCGGGGACGCACGCGACGAGGCCAACAGGGAAGGCTTGCGCAAACGCATCACCCACGTGCTCAAGACCTATCCGCTGGATTACCTGGGCATCTGGCAGGCCGAACACCTCGGCATCAAGGGAGCCAGCGTCGAACGCAAGGACGATCATGCGCCGGACGCGGACGAATTGTGGCAAGCCTTCGCTTACTTCGAGGATCCCAGGCACCAGGCGGAGGGCGTACGGATGGCCCGGCTGATTCGCTGCGCATACCCGATCGTGAAGGAAGTCTCACCCAAGGTGAAGATGGTCGTCAGCGGCTGGGGCGGCGACCAGCACATGAAGTTCACCGATTTCTACATCGGCCTGGACAAGGTTGTCCCCGAGGACATTGTATTTGCCGCCCTGGACAACATCGACCCGCGAAGCGCCGACCACGTCTCCGAGGCCTATACGAAGCTGGGCCCCGGGCGCCCCCGCTGGCCGATCCCGTGGTTCGAGTCGGATGGGGGTCACACGCGAATCGACCAGACCGGCCCGCAGACGAACGTGACCGCGTTCGAGCCCCTGCTGAAAGACGCAGCCCGCAAAGGCTGCGAGGGGATCCTCGGCATCCACTGGCGGACGCGGAACGTCGAGGACGTGGCGGGCTATCTCTACCGGTTCGGATGGAACAAGGAGCTGACCGCGGGTGACTTTTTGAGACGATACGCCCGCGACCACTATGGGCCGAAGGACGCGGATTACATGGCCGGCGTCTATCTGAAACTCGAGGAGTTCGGCCCGCAGTACGTCGGCGCCCGCGGAACGATCGAGTGTGCCAGAAAAGGCTTCAACTGGTTCAGCCAACGAGCCGACAGCCCGATCGTCAATCATGGCCCGAACCTGGCCGGCAACAAGCCCGCTCCCGAACGGTTCCCCATACTCGACGCCATGTCCGTTCAACTCATGGATCGCGGCATCAAGGCAGCCAACGCCGGTGGAACGCATGCCGCCCGGGAATATCACGACCTGTCGCAGACGATTCATTGGCTGGTGACCCGCGCGCGCGTGGGACTGGCGATCTGGGACAGCTCCGCCCCGCTGGAGGCGCGTTTGCGCGAGGCGGAGCGGCTTCGCGCCGAGGGTAAGATCGGCCCGGCCCGCGAGGCGGCTGAATCCGTGCTGGCCGACCTGGAGAAACTCGACTTCCGCACTGCCATGCAGGCCCTGGCTTCGACCTGCCGGACGCGGGGCGAACTGGGCATGCTGACCACCGCCAACGCCCGTTATGGCCGATACTACGCGATGTTCGTTCAGCGGATCGCATACATCCTCGGCCAGCCACTTCCCCAATCGCGCGGCGTCGACCGATGGGATGGACCGCCGGTTCACATCGTGTACATGGTTCCCAGCCGTGTCCTCGTGGGCGAGACCGTCTGCTTCGACGCAGTGCTGATCCCGCAATCGACCCCGCCCGAATTCGCCATCGAACTGGAAAAGCTCGACGGGCCGGACGATGGATCGCCTGCGACGCTGCAATTCCATTGCCTCGGAGGGGCCTATCATCGCGCGGTGTTCGTCCCCCCCACCCCAGGCACATGGGCCTGGCGGTGCAAGTCCACCGCGGGCTCCAACGGGGGCGTTCTCGAGCAGGGAGTGCTGACGGCGAGGTGAGAATTGTGCATCGACGCCCAATGGCCGGACGCGATCCCGCGACCGTAACGAACCGCTGGCTTCATCGCTCGTTAATATCGCATAATGATAAACCGTGGTATCCTGCAACGTCACGGGCGAACACGTTATGAGGTGCGAGATGTTTCGAATCAACCTGCGACGACTCTTCGCGCTGGGTATTGCATTGTTCCCAGGCATACAGGCTTTCGGTCTCGAGTTTTCCAGAAACGAGAGCACCCCGGACGATGCGATTTTGCTCTGGCCCGGAGGTGCGCCGGGTGCGATGGGCGACGAGCCGGTTGACAAACCGAACATCACCGTCTACCTGCCTCCGAAAGACAAGGCGAACGGAGCCGCCGTTCTCATCTGCCCGGGCGGAGGATACGGGGGACTGGCCGTCGAGCACGAAGGCAAACAGATCGCCCATTGGCTCAATTCCAACGGCTTGGCCGGCATCATACTCCGCTATCGCCTCGGGCCCCGCTATCACCATCCCGCCCCGATGCAGGACGCCCACCGGGCGATGCGAATCGTCCGTTCCCGGGCGACTGAATGGAACGTCGACCCGCAACGGGTCGGCGTCATCGGTTTCTCCGCTGGCGGCCATCTCGCCTCGGCCATTTCCACGCATTTCGACGCCGGCGACCCGGAGGCGAGCGATCCGATCGAGCGGCAGAGTTGTCGGCCGGACTTCGCCATCCTGTGCTACCCGGTCATCACCATGACCGAACCGTGGATGCACAAGGGCTCGAAGCGAAATCTCCTCGGCGACGCGCCCGACCCGAAGCTTGCTGAAAACCTCTCCAACGACAGACAAGTCACCGACCATACCCCGCCGACGTTCCTGTTCCACACCTCCGACGACGGCGGCGTTCCGGTCCAGTGGCCCGGAGCGATCCCGCCCTGTCGCGCTGGCCGGAGTTGTGCGAGGCGTGGTTGCGGGTACGCGGCGTGCTTCCGGCCCCGGCCAGTGCACCGGCCGCACCGTAATCCGACCTGACCGATAACCGCTCTCTCGATCGGTACCTCGGTTCCGGGCGGGCTGTCCGATCGGGCTGGGTATCCCCCATGGGCTACCGATAATCGAGCCCGTTCACCGTGAATCAGGCGGCCGTTATGGGAACGCACGGACCACTCGAATCCCGCGGTCACCCGGGCCCAAACAGACAAAGCCACCCCATGTGAAAGTCGATGTAAGAGCGGCTAAGTGCGTCCTTTTCGGGGTGAGTATTCGGCTGCGCCGGTGGTGGACTGAAGTATGGATATCGCAACAGTCATTGGGATTCTCTTCGGTGGCGGGGCCATCTTCTGGGCCATGTACGAGAGCAGCCACGGCCACGTCACCACATTCTTCTCGACGGAGGGTTTTGTCCTGGTGCTCGGCGGCTCGTTGGCCGCGGTCTGCCTATCGATGCCCATCAAGGCGGTGATCGAGGTCTTCGGGTATTTGAAAACCTGGCTTTTCGCCAAGGGGCACGCGCCGCACGAGATCATCCAGCAGATCGTCCACTACGCCGAAATCGCCCGCCGCGAAGGCGTGCTCGCCCTGGAGAACGAACTCGGCAAGCAGCCGGACCCGTTCCTCCGCAAGGGCCTGCAACTCTGCGTGGACAGCATGGACACCGCGATGATCGAGACGACCATGCGGATCGAGATCGACGCCCTGGCTGAGCGACACAAGAGCGGCAAGAAGTTCTTCGAGCTCATGGGCAAGTACGGGCCTGGCTTCGGGCTGATCGCGACGCTGATCGGCCAGGTCGCCATGTTCCGCAATCTGGGCGGCGACTCGGCGGCGATCGGCCAAGGTCTGGCGATGGCCCTGCTGGGCACGCTCTACGGCTGCATCATCTGTAACGTGGTTTGCGGCCCGATCTCCGACAAGCTGGCCATCCGATCGGCCCACGAGCAGTTCCTCCGCGAGATGATGCTGGTCGGGATCCTCGGCCTGCAGGCCGGCGATAACCCGAGAATGGTCCAGATCAAGATGCAGTCCTTCCTCTCCAACCGCGAGCAGCGAAGCCTGGCCGGCAGCGGCGGCAAGGAAGGCTCCTGATCGAACTGAATCGCGACTCCGCGACGCGCGAGACGGACTGAAACGATGGCCAAAGAGCGGAAAAAAGAGCCCGAATGCGAACACGGCGAAAGCGCGCCGCTGTGGATCATCAGCTTCGCCGACCTGGTGACGCTGCTGATGAGCTTCTTCGTGGTCCTCTGCGCCACATCCACCCAGGGCGGCAGCACGTCGAGCAGCGACGAATCGAGCCCTTCGAAGAATCCGGCGATGGAACGTATCGCGGTCGCCATCCGCGCTGCATTCCGGGACCTGGACCCCGATGAGGCCGCCATCCTGGCCGCCAACGCGAAATTCGAGGACCTGCTCCGCAAGCTGGAAGCCCTTGCCCGCAAGGGGGGGCCTCGTCAGCGCGGCGACAGCTCCGAAAAAGGCATCTACGGCGAGCATTTCCGCGTCCGCCAGATCCGCGACGGCGGCGAGATCACCATGGGCGGGCCGGTGTTCTTTGATCTGCTCTCCGACAAGATCAATCCGAAAGGCCGGGAAGCGGTCGCCCAGATCGCCGATCTGCTGCGAGGGCATCGCAGCATGCTCGAGATCCGGGGCCACGCCGGCGATCAGCCGCAGCCGGCCGACTGGAAGTTCAGCGACGCGCTGGAATTGTCCCATCGCCGGGCCCGCAATGTGGCCGACGAGCTGATCCGCCTCGGGATCGACTCCCGCACCATCCGCGTCACGGCCATCGGTCCGAACGAGCCCGTCTCGCGCGGCAGCACCGATCCGGCGAAGCTGGCCGAGGATCGCCGCGTCGAGATCATTGTCCGCGAATCGATGCTCGACGATTTCGCCCCGCAGAAGGTTCAGCCGACTACCTCCCCACCCACCA
>JAPKGY010000171.1 GCA_026647385.1 Phycisphaerae bacterium
TTCGGGAGAGCGAGCGCCCTCCCGAGCCGGCGGCGCTTATGCGGCGCTGCTTTCGCTCAAGCGCATAGCCGCTTCAGGAGCTGCGCAGGGCAGGGATACGGCGAAGGTCGCGCCTTGGCCGGGGGGACCGCCTCCACCACCTGTGCATCCAGGTGCGCGCGGATCTCGTCGTGCTGGGCTGCGAGTTCCTTGACCGAGGTGCCCGACGGGATCTGGAGGCCCAGGAGATGCTCGCGAAGGTTGCGCTGGGCATCCAGTTCCGCGCACCGTGCCGCCTTGAGCTTATCCTGCGCGGTTGCATCCGCTTTAATCGCGCAACTCCCCTCCGCCCGGATCGACTCGATCGCCCAGGCCGGTATCTGCAGTTCGGGTTTCAGGGACTCGTTGTATTTGGTCAGGAACTTGGCCGGCGGAATGCCAAACCCAGTGGCTTTGAACGTGGTTGTCTTCAGCGACTTGACAGCCGCCTCGATGTCCGCCTCCTTGATATCGTCGCCCCGGATCGCTCGGCTGTGCAACGCTTTGATGGTGGTCACAACCGCCTCCAGCGGTACTTCCACCGTGACTTCGACGATCGGCTCGTTCGCGTGCATGTACTGGGACACGACCTGAGCCTCACCCAGGATGCCTTGCCCCTGGGCGGTGATCTGATCGGACTCGACCGCGAAGTCGCGCACGGTCGTGTTCGGGTTGATCCGCAGGCCTTTGATCCGTTCGAGCAACTGTCTCCGGGCATCGAGCTTCGCCGTGTCGATGGCCATCAGGCACGGTTGTGGACCGATCGCGCGCCACATGCCGGGCAGGGGGACGATCGGAGGGTCCTCCGGGCTTGCGATGATCACCTTTTCGACGCCGGCCGGCAGTTCAGGCGGAAGGTCCTCGCGCGGCGCGCCCATGCCGGCCACCTTGATCACCTTCCTTTCGATCTGCCTGCTCATCTGCTCGAAGTCGCTCGCCTTGATGCGGTCGCCCTTGTAGTCGCGGGCGTGGATCGCCTGCAATCTCTCGATGACCTTTTCAACCGTCACTTCCGCGGGAACCTCGCACAAGTCGTCCTGGAAGAACCTGGCCGGACCCAGGCGAACGCTGCAAATGAAGTCGTCCATGCTCGCGCGGATCGCGCCGCTTTCCGCCACGAAATCCCCCACGCACGTGTCCGCGTTGATCCGCAGGCCCCGGATCGCCGCGGACAGTTTGCGATAAGCATCCGCCTGCGCCGCCCGATGGCTCAGAAGCCGGAGCTGAGCGGTATGGGTGTCCAACTCCTGGGCCCCGGCCGAAATCACCGCCAGTCCGCCGATCAGCATCGCCAACCCAACGCGCCCTCTGCTCATAGGGTGTCTCCTCGAAAACAGGACGAGCAGCCTTCGCTTAACCGCACACGTTTTGTGGTGGCCAAGTGAGTGCCGGCCCATGCGAGACCGCCCGCCAATACCCGTAATATCATTACAGGAAACCACTTACGATCGTGATGGGTCAAGCCCTCTTCGCGGCGCGAACCCGATCCCCGTAACTGCCTCCTCCAAACCCATCCGAGTGCGACGGAGCAACCCATCATGTCGACCGGCAGAGTCGCTCCCCGTCGAATGCTCATCGGGCATCCGCCCGGTCCCTCCTGCGTCAGGCGTCAAAACCAGAGGTGAGCGGGACCGCAGCTGCCACCCGGTCAGGCAGAGCCAGCCTACCGCTCGGCCGCAAACAATGTCAAGCCACAACCCGCAGGGCAGGCCGTCCGCGATCAGCCCCGAACGAGCCGCAACCGCCCGCGTCCCTTTCCTGTAAGAACCCGCACCGTGGCGGTCAATAATCATTGGGTGGCGGCCCTTTGCGGAGGACCAACTCGGACGAGATTGCCCCTGCTGACGGGGATTCGCCGGGGGGCGCCCTATCGGCCTCTCACGGAATGTGCTAGCATGCGCTGAGCGGAGGCTCAGGGGCGCGTCGAGTCAGTCCCATGCGACGGCGATGTTGTGCGATACACGCTGTGCACGGAGACAGGAGCGTGTGGGCCCGGACGATCGGGTCGGCGGTCCTGAGCCTGGTGCTCTGCGCGTCCGGTTGCCAGTGGGCGGTCGACGATGCCGACCGCGAAGTGTATCGGCTGATCGAGAGTCGCCAGCGGGCAGCCATCGCCCGAACGACCGACGTCCACATCGATCAACCGCGCTGGCCGGAATGGGAGAAACCCTTCAGCCAGGGCCCGGACGAAAAATACTCGTTCGTCCCCCACCCCGTCGACAGCGACGTGCCGGCCGCATTCAGGCTGACCGCCACCCAACCCGCGACGGCGGCGACCAACGGAGCGGCGCACGACGCACCCGCCGTCGCAACCACCCAGCCCGTCGCCGAGGTGCCTGCGACCCAGCCCGCCCAGCCGTCCGCCCAGAACACCCAGACGACCGCGGGGGTCGAGCCGCCGGCGATGGCGCCCGCCGCCGACGTGGCCGCGGGGAGCCAGCCGGCGGGCGAGATCCCGGTGCTCTCGCTGGGTGAGGCCCTGGAATACGCCTTCCGTCATGCCCGTGAGTTTCAGACCGCCAAGGAGGAACTCTACCTGGCGGCGCTGGCCTTGAGTCTCGAGCGCCATTTGTGGACGCCCCAGCTGGTGGGCGACATCCGCACCCGATACGCCAACTACGGCGCGATCCGCGACTTCGACCACGCGATGGACGTCGTCGCCACCACAGCCGTCGAGCAGAAACTCCCCTTCGGCGGGGAGGTGACCGCTTCGGTCATCGGCTCGTTGATGCGCGACCTGACCAACCACGTCACGACGGGCGAGAACGGCCAGGCGGTGCTCGCCGCCAATATCCCGCTCCTGCGCGGAGCCGGACACGTGGCCTACGAATCGCGCTACCAGGCCGAGCGCGATCTGATCTACGCCGTCCGCACCTTCGAGCGCTTCCGCCAGACGCTGGCGGTCAGTATCGCCGGCGATTACTTCGCGCTGCAACGCCTCAAGCAGGAAATCGTCAACGTGACCGCCAGTCTCGATCAGTTCAGCATGATGGTCGACGAAGCCACCGCCCGCTGGCAGATCGGGCTCGTCCTGGAACTGGACGTGCAGCGCGCGGAGCAGGATCGACTGGATGCCCGCAACCGCCAGGTCGTCGCGGTCGAAACCTACAAGACCGCCGTCGAGGAGTTCAAGATCCGGTTGGGTATGCCGCTCGACACCCCGATCGACATCGAGCCGTTGCAGGATCCCGGCGAGGAACCCGCCGCCCGGAGCCAGCAGGGTCAGGCCGTCCGGCTCGAAAGCGCCATCCGCATGCCTCAGACCTCGGCCGAGGAGGCGGTCCGCCTCGCACACAAGTACCGGCTCGACCTGCTGAACGTGCTGGACTTCATCGACGACCGGCGCCGCGGCGTGGACATCGCCCGGAACAACCTGCTGCCCAGTCTCGACCTGCAAGGCAGCGTGACGTTTGACACGAACCCCGACCGACTCAACATGGTCGACTACCACGACGATCGGGCGACCTGGCGCAGCGCGCTGAATCTCGAATTGCCTCTGGATCGCAAGGAAGAGCGAAACGAGCTCCGGTCGTCGCTGATTCGCAAGGCCCGCGCTCAGCGCAACTACGAGGAGGCCCGCGATCAGGTGGCCGTCCAGGTCCGTCAGGCCATGCGAAACGTGTTGCAGTCCCGCGAAACCCTCGACATCCAGCTGCTCAGCCGGGAACTCGCGGTCCGCCGGCGCCAGGGAGCGCGCCTCCGTTTCGAGCAGGGCTTCGTGGGAAACCGCGACATCGTCGAAGCGGAGAATGCGCTCCTGCGGGCCCGCAACGCCCTGGCCCTGGCCCAGGTGCAGTATCGTCTTGCGGTACTGGAATTCCTGCGGGACACTGGCATGCTTCGCCTGGACGATGAAGGCCAATGGGTGACCCCCGCCGCTGGCCCGGGGAGTTAAAGACTCGTAGAATACGAACTGCCGGGAGCTCCCCCCTCCGATCGGCAGTTCGCCGCGTGCCAGGAGGATCAATCCGATGAGTTCCTTCGACGACGCCATAGCGACCCCGCGTGCAGGCGCGCCGGCGATGACGCGTCGGCCCGCGCCGCGGACGGGCCCGGTCGCCGGCTGGTTCAAACGCCGGTGGCGGAGCCTCCTGGTCCTCCTCCTCGCGCTGACGGCGCTGCTGCTCTATGTCGGACTGACCCGCGGGTCCTCCGACGCCGCCGAAAGCATTCAGTTCTACACCGTCGCCCGCAGGAGTTTCCCGGTCGTGCTGCGCGAGAAAGGCGAGCTCAAAGCCTCCAACTCCATCGAGATTCGCAGCGAAGTGGAAGGCCGGGCCACCATCATCTCGCTCATCGAGGAGGGCACCCTGGTCAAGAAGGGAGATCTTCTCGTCGAGCTGGCCAGCGAGGAGATCGACGAGAAGATCCGCGAACACGAGATCCGCGTTTCCTCCGCCCGGGCCGGCTACGAGGACGCGGTCAAGTCCCTCGAAATCCTCAAGGACAAGAACGCCAGCGAAATCCGCAAGGCCCAGCTCGATCTCGAACTTGCCGAAATGGAATTGAAGAAGTTTAAGGAGGGAGAGGCGATCCAGCAGCGGCAGGACGCCGAACTCGCGCTCAAGGAGGCCGAGTCGCAGCTCGAACGCTACACCGAGACCCTCAAGGACTCGGAGAAGCTCTACGAGCAGAAGTTCCTCACCAAGATCGAGCTGGAGGACGCCCGGTTCAGCAAGCTGCAGGCCGAGTTCAAGCAGAAGAAGGCCCAGCTCGCCCAGTACGTGCTCGAGAACTACACCATCCCGATGGGTCTGCGGGAGAAGGAATCGAAGGTCAACGAGGCCCGCAAGGAACTCGAACGGGTCAGGAAGTCCACCGCCGCCGAGGAGGCCAAGAGCCAAAGCGACGTCGATGCCAGGAGGAGTGAACTGGCCATCAACGAGGACAAGCTCAAGCGATACAAGGAGCAGAAGGACAAGAGCACGATCCGCGCGCCGGCCGACGGCCTGGTGGTCTACGCCCGGGAAAGCTGGTGGCGCAGCGAGGCTCAAATCTACAAGGGCGCCCAGGTCCACGAGCGCCAGCAGATCAT
Organism: Phycisphaerae bacterium; assembly: GCA_026647385.1. GTDB lineage: Bacteria > Planctomycetota > Phycisphaerae > UBA1845 > PWPN01 > JAPKGY01. The sequence continues at coordinate 5,054 of JAPKGY010000171.1, forward strand.
CGAGCTGCCGGATACGCGGAAGATGAAGGCCGTCGTCCGCGTGCACGAAGCCCAGACCCAGAAGCTTAAGCTCGATCTGCCCGCCACCGTCGAGGTCGAGGGGTTCCCCGGACGCACCTTCACCGGGCGGGTCTCCAAGATCGCCGCCGTCGCCAACTCCGAGAACCGCTGGCTCAACCCCAACCTGAAGGAATACGAAACCGAAATCATGCTCGACGGCGAGTTCACCGAACTCAAGCCGGGCGTCACCGCCCGCGCCGAAATCCTGATTACCGAGATGCGCGACGTGCTGGCTGTGCCCGTCCAGGCCGTCTTCGGCAAGACCGGCGGTACCTACTACGTGTTCGTCGATCGCGATGGCCGGACCGAGCCGGTCAAAATCGAAACCGGCATGGCCAGCAACGAGTACATCGAAGTCAAGCAGGGCCTTCAGCCCGGCGAGCGAGTCTCGCTCGTGATCACCGACGATATGAAACTCATGCTGCCGGACGAGGTGGTCGAGCAGACCGCCGACTTCGGTCGGCCGGATGCGGAACGCCGCGGGAGCCCCGAACGATCGCGGGGGGCGAGGCCCGCCGGCACCGAGGCCGCCGGGACGGACGGAAAACCCGCGTCGAGACCGGCGGGGCCCCCGGCGAGCCGCCCCGCGCCGGTCTCAACCACCCAGCCGGTGCAGAAGGCCGCCCGGCCATCAGCCGACGAGGGTGCCAAACAGTGAACCCCGCGCCCGCATCCCCTCCGACCTGGACGCCCGGCGCCGACCGCCGGCCTCTCGTCCAGCTCGAGGGCGTCACCAAGGTCTATCGCAAACCGGGGACCGAGGTCGAGGTCCACGCGCTCCGCGGCATCACCCTGACCATCCACGAGGGCGAGTACGTCGCCATCTGCGGGCACAGCGGCTCGGGTAAGTCCACGCTGATGAACCTCCTCGGGTGCCTCGATAAGCCGACCGCCGGACGCTACGTGCTCGGCGACGACGACGTCTCCCAACTCGACGACGACGAGCTCTCCGAGATCCGAGGCCGGCGGCTCGGCTTCGTCTTCCAGGACTTCAACCTGATCCAACAACTGACGGTTCTGGAGAACCTCGAGGTGCCGCTGTTCTACCTCGGCGTGGCGCCCATTCAGCGCCGCGAGCGGGCGGCCTACCTCGGCGAGCGGGTCGGGCTCGGCGACCGGATGGACCATCGCCCGATGGAACTCTCTGGAGGCCAGCAGCAGCGGGCCGCCATCGCCCGGGCGCTCATGAACGACCCGCTCTTCATCCTGGCCGACGAGCCCACCGGCAACCTGGACACGACCACCGGCGGCGTCATCCTCGACCTCTTCGACGAACTGCACCGCAACGAGGGCAAGACCATCCTCATGGTCACCCACGAAGCCGACGTCGCCGCCCGCTGCCAACGGGTCATTACGCTGAGAGACGGGCTGATCCTGAGCGATCGGAGGCAGGGGTGAAGGAGAAAAGGCACAGAGGCACAGAGGCACAGAGAAACTATGAAAGCCGGGTCTCCCGGTCGGAGGCTTGATACGGGATCATAGTCCCCAGTTTTAGCGGGCTGATCTTGTGGATCACCCAAGGCCATCCGGACACAAGCAGACCCGACGATGTGTATTCTGGCGATTGACT
>JAPKGY010000172.1 GCA_026647385.1 Phycisphaerae bacterium
GCGGGCCAGGGGCCCGGTCATGATCTTGGCGTGACCGTCGGGTTCCTCTGTGTTGGCGCCTACGGATTGCACCCGACCGGCACCGGCACCGCCGGCACGTTCGGGCCGCTCCAGCATTTGCTGAGTTCGTCAAAGTCCCTGATGTCGATGTCGGGCGTGGAGTCATCCCCGGTTTGATCGTCCTGGCTGTTTCGGTTGAGGCACTCGCAGCCGATCGCCACTCCGCCGTTTTGCCCGGTATAGCACAACTGGAGCAGTCCGAAGTCATCCTGGTCCACGTCGCCGTCGATATCGGTGTCGGCGAACGGGTACGGACAGCAATGCGTGGCCGAGCAGCTGGTCGCAGCCCCCTGGTAGTGTCCGCCGAGCACCGTTTCGCACGCGTAAAGATCGGACTCGACGCACGCGGCGTCATTCGTGCAGCAGGCGCCGATCTCCACTCCGCCGACGCCGCCGGTCAGCCTGACGTTGTCGAACGCGACGTAGGAGGACCGGTAGGTCGCGTTTCCGCCGGTGCACATGTCCTCCTTCATGACCTTGCACTTCTTCTTGCCGTTCGCATAGGAACTCGCGCAGGTGTGCGCGTCGTAGTTAAGCTGACAGGCTTCGTCCGTACCCGCGCGAAGCCGGTTGAACTCGCCGGTGTAGCGGCGAGGCAGGTCCTTGGCCAGGCTTTCCACCCAGGTCTCGACCCACTGGCCTTCCACCAGGTCCACCGTCTTGGTCCTGTGATAAATGTCGACGGTGTTCGATTTGATGGTGAGCACGACGGTTTCGTAACCTTCCTCGGTATTCTTGTTGACGCCCAGAAGCTTGTAATTACCGTATCGGAACTCGCCGTAACTGCCCGGCCCGCCCATGCCGGCCTTCAGGACGCGCCATTCCAAACCGTCGAAGTAGGACAGGTGAATATTAGTCGGTTCCTGCCAGCCGTCGGGGAAGTCGGCGTCCTTGAACTCCGCCGTGCACCGGCGCTGCCACGGCTTGGCTGGGTTGTCGATGGGGCCCTGTGTGCAGCAATGGCAGGGATTGTTGTCCAATAAGGCCAAGGCCCCGATGGCCAGAGCGCTCCGCACGAACGTCTGTTTCGGTGGGCACAGAGGATGGGGGAACTCCTGCTGGCAGATCGTTGGCCAGGCGACCATGTCCAGGCTGGCGCTGCCTTCTCCGCACGTGGAGTTGCAGTTGAAGCAGCCGGCTCCGTTGTCTCCGCCGACCAGAATGAAATTGGTCGGGGCCTTGGCGGGGTCGGTGACCGGACTGTATTGGCTGGGGTCCCCCAGACTCAGCTCCATGTACCCGTTGTTGAACATCAGGGCATGGTAGGCGTACGCACCCATGGTAAACGTCAGAACCAGAGGCTGTGCGTCCGACCCATTGGCCACCGTGTAGAGCCCGCCGGTAGCGCTTTGGATGTACGGGCCGAGGTCCACCGTATTCTGTCCGAGGTTGCCGCTCTCGTCTCCGCCGTTCGCATGTCGGCCGCCGTAGGGATCGGTCGGCAGGATCGGTCTGATCTCCTCGGGGGTCATGTCCGATCCGCATGAGTGTTGCGTGTTGTAGTTCCAGGAGGTGTACTGCCACGGGTTGTGCATGAACATGACTTTCGTGCTGCCATCCGGGCAGACTTCGGGATACGCAGGGGGACTCGTGCAGAGCCGGTCGAAGTCGAAGCAGAAGATGGCTCCGGGGTTCCGGCTGCACCACGTCGGCTCCGCGATGACCTGTGCACCGCCCGCCAGAATCATCGTCAACGCGGTGACCATGGATGCAAAAGGCCTCATGGGCGATGCCCTCCTTGTTGGAAAGTTCGATAAGAGCTGCTCCGCGTGGTTCCCGCCGCCCAGGAACGTTGACCGGTTTGATCTGAAGATGGCGATTACGACTGAAGATTGCCCGGCTCCGCGATCCGGCCGTAATGGTTATCGTACAGCCTTCCCCTCTTTTTTCGAGCACTTTTTCACTTTTCTTGGCCCCGCCGTATTCCCGTCGAGCTGAACGACCGGCAAGTCGCTGTCAGTACGTAAGTTACGGCGATTTGAGTGGGTCGTTTGCCGGGAGCGTGTCCTTGGCCCGTGGAGCGGTTGGCAACACTCCGCGTGCGGGATAGACTGGCCGACGCGGGGTCGGTTGGGCCGCGCGTTCGTACGGCTTGCGATGTGACGGGGAGTTCCGGGATGGGGCAGGATACACTTGGTGTCAGGTTATTCATGCTCCTGGGAGTGGCCGGCGTTGCGCTGATCGCCGGGTGTTCGCCCCCGAAGGTCAGCCGGGTGGATTTCACTCTGTTCGAGGAAGATGGCCGCCAGGAGCGACATTTCACCGAATTCCGCGAAGCCTTTTATCGCACGTCGCCCGGAGGTTCGCTCGAGCTGGTCTGCCGGGCGGAAAGACCGAGTGCCATGGATCCCACGCAGACCATCACCCAGATCCTGTATGTGAAGAGCTTTTGGCGCCCGCAGCCGGGAACCACTTTCGTCGAGGCCACCCAGATCAACGCCCGGGCCCAATACGCGATGCTCACGCCGCCGACGGGCGTGCGCTACGACGGCGGAGCGTTCGTGAGTTACAAGATCGACAAACGCACGGGCGTTCTGACCGGCGCCATCGAGTCGGGTTCGCTCTCGCCGAAGTACCGGATCGGCGAGGCGGTCGAGCCGTTCGGCGCCGCCCGCTTCACCGGCGTCATCCGGGCGACGGAAAAGCCGCGCGACGTGGTGAGCACCCTTCTGATGCTGGAGTCGCAATTCAGTCAGTTGATCGACAGCGCCCCGGCCGGGCGTTGAGCGGGGGCGGGGAGATGAGAAAGGCCCGGTGCGATGGGGTTGTCGCGCCGGGCCTTTTCGTTCTTGTCGTGCGGGCCTGACTATTCCATCCGCTTGGCGGCCGCCTTGGCGAGCGTGGCGGCCAGGTCGGTCTTCTCCCAGGTGAAGCCGGGGCCGGTCCGGCCGAAATGCCCGTTGCGGGCGGTTTCGCGGTAGATCGGCCGGAGCAGGTTCAGGTGTTTGATGATTCCCGACGGCGTGAGCGGGAAATGGTCCCGCACGAGATTCGCGATCCGCCGCTCGTCGAGATGGGCGGTGCCGTGGGTGTTCACCAGGACGCTGACCGGCTCCGCCACGCCGATCGCATAGGCCAGTTGGACTTCGCACTCCTCCGCGAGGCGGGCGGCCACGACGTTCTTGGCGATGTACCGGGCCATGTAGGCGGCGGATCGGTCCACCTTGCTGGGGTCCTTGCCGCTGAAGGCGCCGCCGCCGTGTCGGCCGCGACCGCCGTAGGTGTCCACGATGATCTTCCGGCCGGTCACGCCGGAATCGCCGTGGGGCCCGCCGACGACGAACCTGCCGGTCGGGTTGATGTGGAACTTGATGCCCGTTTGCCACAGGTCGGGACGCTCCCTGACGACGACCGGCTTGATGACCTTGTCGATGATCGTCTGGCGGGCCTTGCTCGACAGGTGGCCGGTGCGCGGATCGACGACGTCCTCCGTGTGCTGGGTCGAGATGACGACCGTATCGAGCCTTGCCGGCAGGCCGTCGGCTGAATACTCGACGGTCACCTGGCTCTTGCTGTCCGGCCTCAGCCACTTGATGTCGCCCTGCTCGCGGAGAACGGTGAGATGCTCGACCAGGCGATGGGCCAGATGTATGGGCAGCGGCATCATCGCCTTGGTCTCCCGGCAGGCGAAGCCGAACATCAGGCCCTGGTCGCCCGCGCCCTGCTCCTTGTGCAGGCCCTTGCCCTTGGTGACACCCTGACTGATGTCGGGGGACTGTGCGTGGAGTGCGCGGAGCACGGAGCAGGAGCGGTAGTCAAAGCCGGTCGTGGCATCGTCATAACCGATTTCGCGGACAGTGTTGCGGGCGGTCGTTTCGGCGTCGGCCAGCGCCAAGGCGGCTGCGGTGTTGTGCGGAGTCACTTCACCGGCCAGCACGATCAGGCCGGTGGTGACCAGCGTCTCGACTGCCACCCGGGCGTGCGGGTCGTGCTTCAGCAGGCTGTCGAGGATGGCGTCGGAGATCTGGTCAGCCACCTTGTCGGGGTGACCTTGGGAAACCGACTCGGACGTGAACAGAAACGAACCGTTGGGTTTGGATGTCTTCACAGCGCTCACCTTTCCTTGGATTACAATCGGTCGTATCCGCCGGCCGCAAGGTCGGCGATGAGGCCCGATATCATCGTTTTGCCGGCCGCAAGGTCGGCGATGAGGTCTGATATCATAGTTTTGGGGGGATTTGAAGACAAGATCGCCCGGCACGCTCGTTTAGCCGCGCCCCCCCGGGGAGCGTTTCCATCCAATTGACCCCGGATCTCCGCGCCTCCCCGTCCCGGTCTCCGTTCCTTCGCCGCCCCATCCCCTTGTCGCCGCAACGACGCCGGGTTACCTTTCTCCCCATGCGCGATCCAAGAATCGACAAATTGGCCGAGGTCCTTGTTCGCTATTCGGTGGCGGTCCGGCGCGACTATCTCGTGCGGATCTCCGGCTCGACGGTGGCCATGCCGCTGGTCCGGGCGCTCTATCGCGAGATTCTGAAAGCCGGCGGCCATCCGTTGCTGCGAATCACCGACGACGAATGCGTTGACTCGTTCTACGGGCTGGCCGACAAGCGCCAACTGGCGTTCGTGCCGAAGCTGTTGATGAAGGAGGTCGAGGCCGTCGACTGCTCGATCGGCATCTGGGCGAACGACAACACCAAGTCGATGACCCGCGTCGATCCGAAGCGACAGTGTATCGTCAGCCAGGCCCGCCGCCCGATCATGAAGCGGTTCATGCAGCGGGCGGCCGCCAAAGGCCGCAAACGACTCCGCTGGACGGGGACGCAGTTCCCCTGTCAGGCCGCCGCCCAGGACGCCGAGCGATCGCTGGAACAGTATGAGGACTTCGTATTCAACGCCGGACTGCTCCATCTGAAAGACCCGGTGGCGGAGTGGAGGAAGATCAGCGTCCGCCAGCAGCGGGTCGCCGATTTCCTCAATAAGTGCAAGGAGGTGCGTTTCCGGACGCCGCAGGGCACCGATCTTCGCGTCGGAGTTGCGGGCCGCCGATGGCTCAATTGCGACGGGCACGAAAACTTCCCCGACGGGGAGGTCTTCACCGGGCCCATCGAGGATGCCACCGAAGGCGTGGTCTGCTACAGCTTCCCCGCGGTCCACGGGGGGCGCGAGGCCCACGACATCCGGTTGCGATTTAAGGCCGGCCGGGTCGTCGACGCCTCCGCGTCCAAAGGCGAGGATTTCCTGATCAAGATGCTCGATCAGGATCGCGGGGCCCGGGTCCTCGGCGAAATCGCGATCGGCACCAACTACGCGATCACCGAGTACACCCGCAACACGCTGTTCGATGAGAAGATCGGCGGAACTTTCCACGCAGCCGTCGGGGCGGCTTATCCCGAGTCCGGCGGCAAGAACGAAAGCGGGCTGCACTGGGACATGGTCTGCGATCTGCGCAAAGGGGGCGTGATCGAGGCTGACGGAAAGGTCATCAGTCGCAATGGCCGCTTCGTCCGAGGCGACTGGCCCCAGCCGGCCCGGGCGACGCGGCGACCGTGAGTCAACGTCCGCAGGTCGAACGGGGTTACAGAGGGTCTCCTCCATGGCCGGTTCGGTCGGTTTCGCGGGGCGCGTCGACGCTCTCGCGCTGCTCGTGATGTCATTGAGTCTTGGAGTCGTCGTTCCCGCATCGGTTGAGGCCGACACCACTCAGCCGGCACCGACGACCACCCAGGCCGGCACCGCGCCGGCGTCCGCGGCCGCGCCGGTAGTGGCCAAACCGCCGGCCATCGGCAAACCCGCCATCGAACACACCGGAAAACCGGTCAGCTTTACCACCAGCGACGATCTGACCATCGCCGGCACATGGTACGGCCCGACGCGCAAGGGCGAGCCCGCGCCGGTCGTCATCCTCCTGCACATGTACCAGGGCAGTCGATCGGATTTCACGCCCCTGGTGCCCGCCTTGATCCGGACGGGTTTCGCCGTCCTGGCGATCGACCTTCGCGGGCACGGAGACAGTCCCGGGCCGCCCGCCATGAAACTGGCCGATCGCGTCGCCCGCCGCGATAAGGAACTCTTCGCCGACATGCACCGCGACGTGGCTGCCGCGTATCGGTGGGTGCGCGGACAGAACGGCGTCGACCTCGCCCGGTTCGCGCTGGTCGGCGCGAGCGTGGGGTGCAGCGTCGCCCTGGATTACGCCGCCCGGGACCCGTCGGTTGATGCCGTGGTCTGCCTGACGCCGGGCGCATCCTATCTGGGACTCGACGCCGTCGAGTCTCTGAACAAGTACGGGGATCGCCCGGTGCTGATCCTGGTCAGCCAGGCTGAGCGGGCGTCCGTCGATCCGATCCGGCAGGCGGCAGCGAAGGCCACGCTCCAGGTCGTGCCCGGGCCCGCCCCGGGCCAGAACGAGGCATCCCTTCACGGCACACGCATGCTCGGCAAGGCGCTCGGCGTCGAGGACCAGATCGCCCAGTTCCTCCAAAAAGCGGTCGGCCCGGTCTCGAACGAGTGCGTCGTCGCCAGTATCAGGGGCAAGGTCTACTACGAACCGGGCTCGAGTCAGGCCAAGCGCCTGGCCCCCGAAAACCTCCGCTGGTTCAGCTCCGCCGCCGAAGCCGAGTCCCGAGGCCTGCGCCCGCCCGCCCAGAAAAAGCCC
>JAPKGY010000173.1 GCA_026647385.1 Phycisphaerae bacterium
TGATCATTATTGTGTTTGCACTTTAACCATGGACGAACAGAGGACAGACCGGTATAGTCCTCCTCCAGGCGGACCGCTTTTTGTGATCCGCAACCGAAAAGGGACCTTCCGGGCAAACGGGCGCGCCAATCGCATCGCTCCTTCGCCGTAAGGTGCCATCGCGTAGCCGCCTTCAGCACCACAGGCGAAACCTTTCAGACGGAGGAAACGTCATGCCGCGACCGGTCAAGCGCTGGGCCGCAGCTTCGTTTACAATCCTGGCCATTCTGATTTGCGGCCAATCGGGCCCCTGCGCGCCGACGCCGCCGGCCCCGATCAGTCTGACGCTCGACGTCGCCGGCCAGGGAAGCGCGACGGTATCGCCCCCCGATCTGACCTGCACGACGGCCGACGCTCCGAAGACGACGGCGTACGATTCCCCAACCCAGGTCACGCTGACCGCCACGACAGCCGCCGGCTGGCAGTTCGACCACTGGGAGGGAAACCTCACCGGCAACGACAATCCCGCAACGTTCACGGTCGGCGCCGACGTCCGGGTCACCGCGGTCTTTCTGTCCGACGGCACGGCCTGCGCCGACCGCGACAGGGACGGCGCCTGTGACGACCAGGATAACTGCCCCGACACGTACAACTTCGACCAGCTCGACAGCGACGGGGACGGACCGGGCGACGCCTGTGACAACTGCCCCGGCGCGTATAACCCCACCCAGCGCGACAGCGACGGCGACGGGGAGGGCGATGCTTGTGACCAGGACGAAGATCAACAATCAGCCGGTACCTGCGGCGACTGGGAGGGGACCATCCGGATGACCTGGCGCACCGAAGGCTCCTGGGACAGGACCTTCACCGGCGATTCGGGCATTTGGTCCGAGAAGCACCGCACCCTCGAGATTTCCCGCGCCCTGGACATCACGATCATCGCGACCGACGGCGAACCGGCTTCGATGAGAGATTTCGTCGGCTGGCCGAGCGGTTTGGGCATGGTCCTGAAAGTCCAAGGCACCCACGACTTCCGATACAACACCTTCGAGAGCCTCACGAGCCATTATCCGCCCTCCCTCCCCGACCATCCGAACGGCTGCCATACCACCTCGGAGATGGCGTGCGCCGTTTCAAACAGCTTTGCCGTGGAGTTGAACGACCTTTTCCTGGAGCGAACGGATGGATACTGGATGGATGACGCGAATCTGGATTCATTTCCAGTCATCCTCCACGTCGACGTCTTTCGCACCCTCTGGATGGCGGGGACCAGCCGGGACAGTCTCGTCGAGGACACCTGCGACGGCGACGCGTGGGACAACACCGGCGAGTGCGGCCAGTACTTCGACGCCAACACCAAGGCCGACCTCCAGGGCACCTACCACAAGGACCCCGAAGGATGGGATCGCATCGAAGCGTCCTTCAGCGAGACCAGGACTTTCGACTGGGACGCTCCCTACAACTATCCGGCACAAGACCTGGTCGAATGGAAACTGATTCTGACCCGCACTCCCGGGCAGAGCGACCAGGATTTCGACATGGTCTGCGACGGCACGGACAATTGCATCGACACGCCCAACCCGGACCAGACTGACAGCGACCACGACGGCATCGGCGATGCATGCGTCCTGGCGCCGCTGGTCAATTGACCAGGCCGCGACGACTTACAACGCAGGGACGGCTCCGCTGACCAGCGGATCGCCATCCTCCGGACCGGTGGCCAAGCCCGCCAAGCTTCCTGATCCGAAGAGTATGGTCAGTCCGACCGTCCCGCGCCCTTTCCGCCGCGACGACGGCGGATCTCCTCCAACTCAACGCTTGCCTGAAGATCCCGCGGCCGGCCCAACGCCCTTTTCGATAGGCCGGGGGATCGCCCTCGGGTTGCGGTGGCCTATGCCCGGAATGAACCGGCCGGCCCATTCAGCCGGCAGATCCAGATCGTCCTGCGTCGCAATGCGGTAATCCGTGCCCGGGATCCTGACACTCTATAGACCCTTGCCCCATTCCAGAAACTTGCGGCACTCGGGCAACGGATCGACGTCGCCGTGGCCTTCGAGGTACTCCGCGACGTAGAACCCCTGGTAGCCGGCCGCCTCCAGGTCGCGCACGACCTTCGCGAAATCGATCGGTCCTTCGCCCCAGGGCATCTGAATCGTCTTTCGTGAAAAGCCCCCCGCGCGGAATCCCGTGCCGCGGACCAGCGGGTACACCTGATCGAACGGCTTGCCCTGGTGCGGCCCGGCGTAGTAATGGCCGGGATCGAGCGTCAGCCCCAGGCCGGGCACCTCCGCGCACAGCTTGACGGCGTCGGCCGGAAACTCCGTCACCTGCCCGACGTGCGTTTCGACGGTCAACTGCACGCCGCCGGCGGCCGCGATCGCCTGCAACCGGCGGAGCTTGACGATCTGGTCCTGCAGGTCGACCTTCTTCGACGGAGCCATGATGTTGATGACTCGAACGTTCAGGCGCCCCGCCAGCCTCACCAGTAAACGAAAATACTCCTCGTATTCGCCGAACGGCTTGACCTCGATCGCATCAAAGGTGAAGTTCGACACCCGGAGTCGGTTGCCGGCCAACAACTGCTCGACGCGGGCGGCCTCGGCCTCGAAGTCCTTCCGCAAGTCGATCACCGACACGTGCGGCGCCCAGGTCAGACACGACAGATCGACGTATTGAAAGCCCATGTCGGCGATGACCTTGAGCGCGGTGCCCGTCGGCTGCTTGCGCTGGCACAACGTCGAGCACGACAGCCGATCCGCGATGCCGCGTGCCGCCCCGCCGGTCTGCCCCGCCGGCTTCTCCTGCGACGATTCCCTCTCCACCGTCAGGCCGCTCTGACTGCTCATCCGTGTGTTTCCGCAGCCGCCCGACAGCGCCATCGCCAGCACGCTTATCCCCGCCAACACCATGCCGTGCCTCATGACTGATTCTCCATGAAATCGTTGTTCAAGCGGCTCAATGATAATGCCTTTTCAACTCGCTCTCATACCGGGTCCCCAGGGACCGGCCATGCTCGCGCAGCCATTCACTCAACCGGGTCGTACCGGTGGCTGGACGATCCGAGATCAACAGGTTGGCCATCAGCCCCGAGATCTCGTCGCGGGTGAGTACGACATCACCGACGAGCCGGCCGACAATCGCCGTCAGCCAATGGGTAACCCGCGGACTCATGTGCAGGATCCGCGGGCCTCGACCGATCGCCTCGGCGATCAGACGCACCCACTCCTCAAAGGTATGGACCTCCGGCCCAGCCGCGTCCACGACGACGTTATCCGATTCCCGGCCAAGCCGCACCACCAGTTCAGCCAGGTCCTCCACGAACACCGGCTGCATTCGATAATCCCCGTTGCCGGGCACGACGAAAACCGGCAGTCGCCGAAGAAACCACGCGATGTTATGGATCAGGATGTCTTCGTCGCCGAAGATCACCGTTGGACGCACGATCGCGTACGAAAGCCCCGACTCCGCGACCGCCCGCTCCAGCACAGCCTTTCCGCGGAAGTACGGCAGGGGCGAATCCTCCGAAGGGTTGGTGACGCTGACGTGGACGATCCGGCGAACGCTGGCGTCTCGCGCCGCCCGTAGGAGCGTGCGGGTGTTCTCCACCGCGCGATCGAACGTCACACGACCGTAGGCGAACCGTACCCAGTAGGTATTGAACAGCACGTCAGCCCCGCTCAGGCTCTCGACGAGCCGAGCGGGCCGACCGAAATCGAGCGGGGCCAGCTCCAGTTCATCCCCGAAAGGATTCGGCCGATCCCGGCGATTCGTCAGCGTCCGAACCCGCCCGCCCGTCGCCAGCAGCCGGCGGGCGATGTATCTGCCGGTGTACCCCAGCGCCCCGGTGACTACACACAACTCGGCACAACTCATGAAACGCCCTCTGGTCGGCCACCGCCGCCGTCACTGCCTCCGGCGGTTGATGAGCCTTCTACCCGCAGCCTGCAATCTGGGCAAGACCGACCCTCGACGCCCCTCCCCATCGCACACCCCGGATCCTCTTAACTACTGGCAGACAAAAGACTTGAATCAATAAATGAGTCCCAGACCCAACTGCCGGGTGGCAGGGGCTCACTTGTCAGCCCGTGTCCTGCGCGCCGGGGCCACGGGCGAACCAGCGAGCTCGCCGAGACGAGCCCCCCGCACGGAAGCGTTTAGGTTCGCCCGTTGGCAGCCTCCATGCCGGCCGGTCGGCGCGAGTTCGGCCCGGCTTGATTTTGGGCTCGGGCTGGCGGATAATGCGGGACTCAACGCTCGGACGGCGCCGGGAGGCCGGCGCGGGCCGGGGCCGGAGCGGTCCCGGCGGTCAGTGAGGTCAGGTAAGGACAAAGAGGACTCATGGGCTTCAAGTCATTCACGCATTCGGTGGAACAGCTTCGGCCGGACGCCCGGTTTCAGAACCGGCTCGTCAGCAAGTTCATCAACTGCCTGATGTACGAGGGCAAGAAGAGCGTCGCCAGCCGGCAGCTCTACGGGGCATTCGACATCATCGCCAAGAAGGTCAAGGACGCCTCGCCGCTGGAGGTCTTCGAGACGGCCTTGCAGAACGTCAAGCCGAACATCGAGGTCCGCAGCAAGCGCGTCGGCGGCTCCAACTACCAGGTCCCCATCCAGGTGAACCGAAAACGCCAGCAGTCACTGGCGATCCGGTGGATTCTCGAAGCCGCCCGCGGCCGAAAAGGCACCCCGATTTCCGAAAGCCTCGCCAAGGAACTCATCGACGCCTTCCATCGCGAAGGGGCCGCCATGACCACCCGTGAGAACGTGCACCGCATGGCCGAGGCCAACAAGGCGTTTTCCCACTTCGCCTGGTAAGCGATTTGCGACAGCCATCCGCAACGACGCCCGGGGGATGCCTCCGGGCGTCTTTTTTCGCTCGCTCAAACCATCCGCGGGCCGAAGCGCCGGGAACCTCAGTCCGCGCGGAGCTTCGACCGGGAATAAGCATGCCCTTGACATTCCATTCCTCTTATCGAGTATTGACGGCCTCGGCCTCGTAACTTACTCGCCGGGCAGCCAATGTGGTGGGGGTTGCAAACATGACCAGGAATTCCAACATGGGGCAGCAATCGGCCCTGATCGGGATCGCGATCGGGTTGGCGGCGGCATCGTCGGCGGGTCAGACTCAGCCGACGGGCCCATACGAGCACCTGAGCAATATCTGCTACGGGCTGGCGATCTGCCCAAATCAGATGGGGATCGATACGACCCCCTACCTGGTCTGGCCTAAGCAGGAGCCGGGCAAACCTCTCAAGATCAAGGACACGGATTACGCGAAGGGGCTGGGCATGTGGCCGCCCTGCCAGATGATCGTGGCTATCGACGGCAACTACGACGCTTTCGAAGCGGAGGCCGGCGTCCAGAGCAAGCCCTACGCCGGCGGCACGGCGACCATGCAGGTACACGTCGATGGAGAGACACGGTTTGACAGCGGAACAATCACCGAAAACGACGCAGCCAAACCGGTCAAGGTCCCGCTCGCGGGCGCCAAGGAATTGCGGCTCATCTGCGGCGGCACCGCGTGGACGACCTGGGCCAATGCGCGGTTGCGGCGTTCAGCCGGAACAACAAAAGGGGATGAGGCTCCCGTGAACATGGCGCCATTCGCACGCGTGGTGACCTTTGATCCCGCCCGCAACCACGGATTCAGCGGCGATTGCACCAAGGAAGGGTTTCCCGCTGGCGATGTGTTCCTGGAGGCCGATCTGACGGCGGACAAGGACGGAGTTTATGCGGCGCCGGTCACAAAAGGCCTGGCCTGCATCGGACTCCAATGGATGGAGCAAAGGCGCCTCAGGCAGGTGGGGATTCAATTCGCGGACGAGACAACCGTTCCCCCGCCGGCAGAAGCGCGGGTGGAATGCTGGATCGGGCCTCGCGATTACGTCAACGGCGAATCCAACTGGCAAGGCGCGTGGACGCCATTCAAAGGCCGCATCGTGCAGCGAGGGGATGGGTGGACGCTCGACTGCGCCGAGGAGACGCGCAAGATTCGTTGGATCCTGCCGGCGACCAGTCCGGTGAGAGTGCGCAGCTTGACAGCCATCACCTATTCCAATTGGGATCAGGCCGAGCTGCTTTTCCAATTGGAGCAGCCCGTCGCCAACGCGCGCGGCGAGATCGAGATGTATAACGGCGAACTCATCGAGCCGACCGGCTCCGGTTCGTCTGTTCGCTGTCCCTGGGATCTGAGCCAACCTCTGCGTCTGAAGGTGAGGTATACCCGCCAGCGGCCATGGGGGTCGGACCGGACGGTGATTCGGGTCAAGTTGCCTACGGGCAGCTTCGCGGTGGGCGTGGACGATCTCCTGCCGGACAGGTTTCCGCTGCCGCCCGGGCCATGCCCCGGCGTCAACACGCCCTGGAAGACCGTCGAAGACGTAGTTGAGGACCTACATGGATACGGGTGCGTCTATGTGAAGGATTATGGATTCTTTGCGACAAAAAACCCGCCCAATGTCGATTTCGAGCAATACCAGAAAAGAATTGCCGACCGCAAGACCGTTCTGCAACATGTGCGGGCCATGTCCGATCAGAACTTCGGGCGGGCGCTGGAAAAAACCTACGACCCGCGCCAGAGCCTGTCCCCGACGATGCTGTCCCTGGCCGGCGGCAACCGCAAGTTCATCGTC
>JAPKGY010000174.1 GCA_026647385.1 Phycisphaerae bacterium
GGTCGTCCGGAGTTCCTCAAGCAACTGCCGCTGCCGGACGGTCAGGGTTTTCGGCGGAACGATCCGTATGACGGCGTACAGGTCTCCCTGGGGTTTGTTGCCCGGGGGTTTGACGCCTTTGCCCTTGAGGCGGAGCTTGGCCCCGCTGGGCGTGCCCGCCGGCACGGTCAGGACCGTTCGACCCTCGAGGGTCGGGATCTCCACCTTGGTTCCCAGGGCCGCCTCGGACAGCGAGAGCGGAAGCTCGATGTAAATATCGTTACCCTGGCGGCGAAAATAACGGTGCGGCTGAACGCAGCAGCGGATGTAGACCTCGCCGGACGCGGCCCCCGGACGCGGGGTCCGTTTCGGACGGATGCGGATGCGCTGGCCGTCGGCCACGCCGGCCGGTATCCGAACCTGCACCGACTCACCTTCCGACGAGCCCTCCTGCCCAATGCGAAGTTCCAGCGTCGTGCCGCGGAGGGCTTGGTCGAACGTGAGCGTGACCGGATACTCGGGCGGCTGGGCGGCGCCCGGCTCCGCTTGAGTCGGCTCCGGCTGTCGGCGGCGACCGTGGGGACGGCTGCCGATAAAGAAGTCGTCGAAAATGCTGCCGCCCTGCCGGCTGAACGGCCCGGAGCCCGAGCGAGAGAAAACCTCGAAAAGGTCCTCGAGGTTCTCGACGGGGATGTCGGGTCCACCGCCGGTTTGCCAGGTGTAGACATGCTGCCCGGTCGGCCCCGAGCGCCAGGTTCCCGGGCCGGTGCCGACGGGCCCGGCGTGCCCGAACCGGTCGTACGTCTTGCGTTTCTCCGGGTCGCTCAACGTGTCGTACGCGGATTGGACCTCTTTGAAGCGGGCTTCGGCGCTCTTGTCGTTGGGGTTGCGGTCGGGGTGGTACTGTTTGGCCAGTTTGCGATAGGCGCGCTTGATCTCCTCGGCCGACGCGTTTCGTGATACACCCAGAATTTCGTAGTAGTCCCGCAGTGGCATATCGCAAACCAGGGATGTCGCTTTTCAACCGACGGAATTGTATGGCCGCCGGGCCCGGTTGCAAAGGTGGGGAGGGGACCCTACGATTCGGGACGACATGGTGGAGAGTTCGCGAACCATCACCGTGGCGGCCGGCCAGATCGAGGCCCGGCTGATGACCGAGGCCGACGCGACGCTCGATGCTATCGAGCGGACGATCGATGCCGCCGCCCGGCGCAAGGCCGA
Source organism: Phycisphaerae bacterium (assembly GCA_026647385.1). Taxonomy (GTDB): domain Bacteria; phylum Planctomycetota; class Phycisphaerae; order UBA1845; family PWPN01; genus JAPKGY01. Next base: position 1,201 of record JAPKGY010000174.1, read on the forward strand.
TCTGCTCGTGCTGCCGGAATGTGCCTACCCCGCCTACTTGCTCGGCTCGGCGGCTTCATATCGCCAGGGCAGCCACCTGCCAAGCGATGGCTTCCTGGAGCGGTTGGTGCACCGGGCAGCCCGCCATCGGATGCACATCGTCTGCGGGTTTGTCGAGGATACCGGCCAGGTGCTCCATAACAGCGCCATCCTGCTCGACGATCGCGGGGCGATCGTCGGCGTGGTTCGGAAGCGGTTTCTGTGGAACGCCGACCGCGAGTGGTACGCCGCCGGCGAGGAGATCCGGGCCTGCGAGACGGCCCTGGGGCGGATCGGAATTGTCATCTGCGCGGAGACGCGCGTGCCGGAGATTCTGGCGACCCTGGCGCACGACGGCGCCGAACTGATCGCGATGCCCACCTGCTGGATCAACGGGTCTCGCGAGGTCGGAGTGTACGAGAACCCGCAGGTGACGTTTCTGATCGAAGCCCGGGCGCGGGAGTTCGGGGTGCCCTTTGTCTGCGCGGATAAGTCGGGGATAGAGATGCCCGGCGTCGGTTACGTGGGCCAGAGCCGGATCGTCGGGGCGGACGGCGCTCTGCTGGCGGAGGCCCCGCCGACGGGTGAGGCTCTGATCAGCGCGAGCCTGACCCCCCAGGCCTGCGAGCGGGCGGCGATGAGCCATACGCTGAGAGATCGTCTGCTCGCAGCCGAAGAGCCGCGTCGGCTCGGGGGCGAGCCCAAACGGAAGCTGACGGTCGCCGCCTTCCCGGCGGATGCGATCGAGCGCTGGACGCCGAGCCACGAGACGGCCGCCCTGCAATCGCTGGCCGAGCGCGGCGTTGCGCTGGCCGTGGCGCCGGGGTGCTCGTCCCCCGCGCCGGGCAGCCTGGACGTGGTATCCGGCCCGGGTGCGGGTGGCGTAACGTGTTTGGGGTCCTTGCGGGTCGCGTTCGTCACCGGGCGGGACGTGCGCTCGTTCGCAGCCTCGCGGGTGGCGGCCTTGGATGGGGCGGAAGCGCTGATCGTCCTGGACGCGCCCGACGATTTGCCGCTCCTTCGCACGCGCGCGCTGGAGAATCGAGTGTTTGTTCTCGCCGCCGGCGCGGCGAAGGCGGTCGCGATCGGACCGGGCGGCGAGATCCTCGCCCGCGCGGACGCCGACGGTGAGGCGGCCGTCGCTCAGATCGATCCGTCGGCGGCGTGGGACAAATGTGTGGCGCCGAGGACGGACATCTTCGCCGAACGGCGCGTGGGGCTCTACCGGTTCTGAAACCCTCTGCCGGAGAGGCAACGATGCGTGAAAACACGGAACTGCGGCAGGCCATGGTGCAGGTGGCCGGCTCGGCCGCGTTCGCCGGGGCGCTCATGTTGCTCGTGGGCTTCTGGCTCGGCTTGAAGGGGGTTTCCCCTTCGGAGATCTACAACCACTCGGTGACGGTGTTCAACTGGACGATGCGTGTCGGCGGGATTGTGATGCTGGTGATCGCCGCGCTGGCCTACGCGGGTTGGCGGCCGGTGCTGGCGGTGGATGTCATCTTCGCGGGCGCGGTCGGCGTCGTCATGATCGGCGTGGGCTTAATCTGGGTGGTCAACGGCGATTCGCTCCACGGCATCCTGGTGCTGTTGTTTGGCGGCCTGTTCGTCCGGTCCGGATTGAACAGTTGGAGCCTTCTTCAGGCACGCCCCACTCAGCGGTCGGAGTCCGAGCCGGCACGATCGTTGGAGGACGCTTCTCCTTCGGATCGCTTGGCAGGCGGGGAGAACCTGGCGGCGTCCTTGCGAAGCGCCCGCAAGCGGATGGACGAGCGGGTCACGATGCCCAAGCCCGACGAGCCGGAGCCGGAAGGGTTTCTGGCGGATCTCGGCCGATCCTGCGAGGATGACAAGTCCAAGTAACTCAAGCGCGCCGATCGCATCCGCTGGACCGCCGTAACCGTAACGAGCAAAGGAGCCCGCGGCTCGTTCGCGTTACATCGTTTCGACGGATGGATCGGTCGGTTTGAACATGTACGATTCGCCCTCGACCGAGAAGGGAGAAGGTTGCCCGAGAGGACTACCTCGCGACGGCCGGCTCGGCGACGGGTACCTCTGTCTGGAAGTCAACCGGGGCGTTGCCGGTCTTCTCAAGGTAGTCCCTGAGGATGCGGTCGAGCAGGATTCGTTCCATGTGGGCGTCCCGGCCGAGGGAGTACCACCGGCCGGTTTCGCTCGGCTTGGCTCGCTCGCCTGAGACGGTCGGAGCATCCGCGCTGTACAGACGCATGGCCCCGGCGGCGTTGTCGATCTGACGCTCTTCAAGTCGGTAGCGCAGCCGCTCGACCTTCACGTCGATCCTGATCTCGTCGGGCTGTTCGCCCGAGACCAGTTGCACCGTGGCCTGGCGGGCGATGGTTTGCATGTTCGCCTCCCACCAGTAGTAGGCGGGTTGCGGCTGAGGCCGCCACAGCTCGAAGCCCTGAGCGGACGTTTCCGGAAAGGTGGTGAGGACGCCGTTGACCTTGTCCTGGCGGTCCAGCCGGAAGGAGCGATCGCGGAGCGTGTCGCAGGCGGCGGTCCACAGCGTGTCGCGGTCCTCAGGCTGAGCGACCGAAACGCGCTCAAGGGTCGGGCCTTCCGGTTGGGGCGGCGCCTGACACCCGATCGCGCCGGTGATGCCGCAGGCTGCGAGAGCCAGAAAGACAACGATCGGTCGACTCATGAAATCGTCCCCTTGTCGCGGCATGCCCGAGGGCACCCGCGCCTGATTTTATACCACCCACCCGTCAGATTGGCCAGGGGCGTAGCTCGCCGGCCGCTCATGCGGAGTACGCGTTGGTGGGTAAAATGGGGACTGGCTCCGCCTGTGTGGGATTTCCGGCAACCGCACGTTCTCCGTTTTCAGGCAATTCCTGCCCCCTGGCGCATCGTTTTGAGGCGGTGCCTGTCCCCGTTTTGCCCGCCGCTTGCGGCTCGCGAGGTACGCCCTTGGCCAGACACCCCTAATGCTGATAAATCGGCAGGTAGCGATACGGCACGGACAGGGTGAGCACGCTCATGGCGGTCCCGTAGATCGGACCGGCCTCGCCTTCCCAATGGCCGTCGGGTTGCTGGTCGGCCAACAGCTCGTCGCGGATCACCGGGAACCACTCGTCCCACTGCCGCGGGTCCGGGGCCAGGTGCATGACCTGGGCGGCGTAATAGAACCCGTAGAGGCGGTAGGCGTCGTCGCGCCGAGGCCGGGCCTTGTTCGCCTGCAGGTACCGGATGCCGTTGATGGTTTCGGGCGAGGAGTAGTCTCCGGAGGTGAGCAGCGAGCACACCCCCGCGGCGGTCCGGGCGTAACCGGGGTCGCCGAGGCCGGGCTGATACAGGAAGCCGCCGCCCGGCGTCGCACACCGTTTGACGTATTGGATGCCGGCAGTGAACGTCCCGGCGGGGACCTCGACGCCGGCGTTCTTGGCGGCCCGCAGGGCGACCAGTTGCATGACCGTCACGGAGACGTCGGCGTCGGCGGGTCGTGGCTCGTATCGCCATCCGCCCTCGTTGTTCTGGGCGGCGACGATCAGTCGAGAGGCCCGTTCGAGGGCATCGCGCAAGGTGGCTTTTCGACAGACGCCGGAGGCCTCCGCCAGCATCAAGGTGCTCAGGGCGTGTTCGTACATCGTGCCCTTGGTCGTATCGCGGGGGTTGCTGATGAGGCCGTTGGGCTGAGCCTGGCTGAGGATGAAATCGATGCCGCGCTCGACCACCAGGCCATGTCGGCCGCGACCGGGCACCGCGCCGGTGGAGAGATAGCCGAGGATCGCCAGGGAGACGACGCCGGTGTTGTGGCCATTGGCGCCGGCGAAACCGCCGTCGGTTTCCTGTCGGGCCGCCAGATGGTCCAAGGCCCGGTCGATGGCTGCTCGTACCGGGGGGGTGAGCGTGAGCACGCGATCCGACGGAGCCGAGGCGGTTTGCGTTGTCGGTCGGCTGGCGGACTGGGCGATGCAGTCCGCGGGCGGCGCGCACGTGGCGGCGAGGATGAGCGGTAGGATCCACTGCCCCCGAATCACTCCGAGCGGCTGTGTGAGAAGCCTGGGGATCATGCCCGTTTTGTGGTGCAGGCTTCGAGCCTGCATCGTGCAGCCGAGGTGGCTGCACCCCCAAACCCGGCTTCTCACGCACCCTCTTGGACCAGTAATGTGCGGGCGGTCGGTCACGGTTGATTTCCCAATTGCAGGCCGAGCCGCTCGTAGTATCGCTTGATCGCCTCCGCTTGTCGCGGGGGGAAGGGCTCCGCCGATGCCTGTTCGAGTACGGCCCGTTCCTGCGGGGGCAGATTCCACGTCCACGGCGGGCTGGTGGTCGGCCCCGTCGGCACGACCGGTGGCAGCGTTCGTGTGGGCCCGCCGACGATCCGGGTCTCGCGGGTATTCCGGGCCGGGCCGCCGCCGCGCGGTCCGGATATCGTTCGATAGTCCCCGGGCTTGCGGATTGGGCCGTCCACCGCCTTCGGGTCGAGTCGCGGTATCGGCCCCAGGGCATTCATCAAGCCGGCAGCCAGCGTTCGCTGGGCCTGTTCGAAATCATCCGTCGCCGGCGCGGTTGTGGCTGGGCCCTGGCGTTCCGGGACATGGTCCGGCTTCATGCCTCTGGCTGATGCGATTCCGGCGAGCAGGCGAAGGGTCTCAGCCTGCGCGTTCCGCGCCTGGGTGAGCTGTGCAAGGATTTCAGGTCCGCCGCCCGAAGATTCGCAGAGAGTCAAGGCGGTATCGAGTGCCGAATAGGCTTCGCGCAGCGGGCCGGCCGCGACGTGCGTCAGCGCACTTGCCAGCAGCCGGGTACCTTCCGGACGCGCGCTCGCCTCCGGCATGCTGATGGACCATTCGTCGGCGAGGCTGTGCAGCTTGTCCGCCAGGGCGTCGACTCGGGAAATCAATTCGTCCTGGCGGTCGCGTTCGACCTTCAATCGAACGACAATCTCAGCCGGATACGGGGCCTGCTGCGCGCGAAGCGCGCGGCCGATCGAGGAAAGCTCGTCCCACCCGGCTGACACCCGCTCCGGCAGGCGGTCGATATCGCGCTGGCTCGCGCTCAGGCGGACGAGATGCTCGCGAACGTACGTGTCGGTGTCCACGATTCGGAGGGTTCGCGACTCCGTTCTTTCCTGGCCGGGCTTTGGTGCGTCGACGTGCTCGCCTGCGTCGGCCACCTCGACGTGGAACAGGATTCGATCGCCCGGCTGGGCGCGGGTCTCCGTCAGGTTCCATGCAAATCGGCAATGCCACTGGCGCATCGGCGTCTCGACCTGAATCAGCGTGCGCGAAACGGCTTCAGCGGTCGGCGAATCGGCTTTGCTGACGCTCCACACGACCCAGGCGGAGACGACACCGTGGTCGTCCGAGGCTTCGAATCTCAGCGGCAGCACCGCCCCCGGCGTGACCATCAAGTCATGGTCTGGAT
>JAPKGY010000175.1 GCA_026647385.1 Phycisphaerae bacterium
ACCTCCACGAACGCGATCGTCCGATCGTCCCGCGACACGATCCGCCAACGCTGAGGCTTACCGCCGGTGCCGTCGTAGATCTTGCTGGCTCGGATTTCGCCGCGGACGGCGATGTCGTCCATCGGAGCAGCCTCTTCGACCTTGATCTTCGCTCGCTCGGCCGCGATGCGGTCGGCATCGGCGATCGCCTTTTCCTTGCTCGCCCGGATGCTTTCGAGTGCCTTGCCGATCTCGATCTCTTCCTGAAGCTGCTTGATGCGAACGGTGGCGTAGTGCTTGGCCACTCGATCCTCGGACTGATCGGCCAGCGGGCGGAGCTTGGCGATGATGGAGTCGAATCGGCGCTGGCCCACCGGCTTGGTGCTTTCCGCCGCGATCATGGCCTCGATGCCCTTGATGTCCAACTGGGTCTCGTTCGCCGTCCTGGCGAGGTCCTTGGCGGCCATGGTCTTGGCCTTTTCGGGCCCCTTGACCTCGGTGCTCGGCTTGCTGGTCGCGGCGCTCTCCGTCGAGCTGAGTTCGCCCACTTTGACCGGCTCGATGCGGCTTTCGGACTTCCCGCTGCGATCGACGAAATCCGCTTTGATCCACAGCACGGCACCGGTCGGCGGTTGAATCTTGTAGTACCCGCCGTCCGACGTTTCGCCGATGATCTGAACCTTGGCACCCTTGCTCAGCCGCACCTGCTTGGCATAGCGTCGATCGTTCAGGTTGCTCCCGGCGTAGATGGTGACGTCGCCGTTGGCCGTGCCGGCCTGGTCGTTCTCCTTGTCGATGAGCGCCTTCTCGACCAGACTATACGTCCCCGGCGGCGGCGCGATTTTGAGCCAGCCGTACTCCTCCCCCAGAATGGTGACCTGGTCACCCTTGTTGAGCTTGGTCACGGGATAGTAGTTCTGGTGGAAGCCGCTGCGGACGTAAACATCGCTGCCGGTCACCGTACCGACGTTAGAGGCGGGACCCTCCGCCATCACGCCCGTCGCGGGCGCCGGCACTTTTTCCAGGGCGGGCTGGCTCGTCGCTTCAGCTCCCGCGCCGGTCGCGGCGGCCAGCAGCACAGCCGCCGCCAAACAGATGCACCTGCCCGTCAGTCGTTGGTAAACGTTCATGGCTACCATCCTTGCTTATGGCAACGTTCCGTCTTCTTCTTCCGGCCCCGCGCGGACGCGCGCCAGCCATCTCGAACGGGGTACCCGTCCCTCCATCGTGCGTTTTATCCACGGAGCGTCGAAGGCTCCCGCGCCGCGAGGCCTTTTCGCCGCAAGAACACACCGCGGATGGTGTGAAGGTACCCGTCCAACCAGCACCTGTCAACGAAAAACCGTCAATTAAACGGCGGGCGGGGTACGCGACGGTCCGCGGCCGGCGGTCAGGGCCCCAAGCAGATGCGGCCTGCGTCGCTGGCCTGACCCGTCGCTGCCGCTCCGGGCTCTGAGCCGACCTGACCCGTCGCTGCCGCTCCGGGCTCTGAGCCGACCTGACCCGTCGCTGCCGCTCGGGGCTCTGAGCCGACCTGACCCGTCGCTGCCGCTCGGGGCTCTGAAATGTTGTCCGCCGTAAGCTGCCACGCACCCACGGCGGGAGTCGGCAAGGCGCCTCCGTTGTATCCCGCCTGATTTCAGCGACAATGGCCACCGCCCGACGCCGGCGGCGTCGGCAGGATCGGGTGACATCGACTCATGCACGAAGGACCGCGGATAAACTCACAGGTCGCCACCGCTCGTCCCTCGGTCGAGGCGGTGATCGCCGCCGTTGCCGGCCAGAGAGAACCCGCCGTCCTGGACAGCGCCGCCACCGGGCCGGGCCGGGGGCGGTTCACCATCGTCGCCTGCGACCCGGTCGTCTCGCTGAGTTGGTCTTCGGCCGGCCGAGACCCTTTCGAGGGGCTGCGCTCCCGGTTGAAAGCAATCCCCCCCCTGCCGGTTCCGATATCGCAGGCCCCTGAGCCCGTCGAGATCTTTCCCTGCGGTTGGATTGGATACTTTGCCTACGAAGCTGGACGGTTTATCGAGCGGCTACCTGCCAGGACGCGCGCGGACGTGGGTCTGCCCGTCGCCCGCTGGGCCCTCTACGATGGCGCCGCCATCCACGATGCGGAAACGGGACTGTGGACCCTCGTGGCCGTCGACTTGTCCGGTCTCGGCCTGGGGCCGGCGGCGGATCGGCCCGTTGCCGGCCGCCTGGCGAGGTGGTCCGATCTGCTTCAACATTCGGTTGATAAGAAGGTTACAATCGGCACAGCCCCGCCGATGGTCGATCCTGTCCACAACATGGCGCGGTCGCGCTACGAGGAAATGGTCGGCCGGGCACTCGACTACATCGGGGCGGGCGACATTTACCAGGTCAATCTCGCCCGGCGGGAGACGTTTCCGCAACGGGAGGCGGCTGTGGCGACCTACCTGCGACTGCGGAGGACCAATCCGGGGGCCTACGCCGCCTTTCTGCGGTGGGAACAGGCCGGGGGCGAGGCGGCGGTCCTATCCAGTTCGCCCGAGCTGTTCCTCCAGATGGACGGCGAAGGCCGGGTCCTGACCCGACCGATCAAGGGTACCCGGCCAAGGTCGGACGACCCCGCCACGGACGAAGCGTACCGCCGGGCCTTGGCGACCAGCCCGAAGGACCGCGCGGAACTGGCCATGATCGTCGATCTCGAACGGAACGACCTGGGGCGGGTGTGCGAGTACGGCTCCGTCCGGGTCCAGGGCGAGGCGGGACCGGAGGGCGAAAAGGGCTCAGACTCGTTCTTCCCGGAAGGCCTGGAGCGAAACGGGGTCCGGCTCCCTGTCCCGGAACGGCCCGACGGGTGCATCGCGGAAAAGAGGCCTGATGCCTTTTCGCCCCCGCCTCCTATTCGCTCGGAGGCCTGGCCCTACATCCTGGAGTCGCATCGGACGGTCCACCACCTGGTCGCGAATGTAACCGGTCAGCTCAGACCCGGGCTCGACGCGATCGATCTGCTGCGGGCCTGCTTCCCCGGCGGCTCGATCACCGGAGCTCCCAAGGTTCGGGCGATGGAAATCATCGACGAGCTGGAGCCGACCGAGCGGAGCGTGTATACCGGGGCGATCGGGTACGTCAGCCTCAGCGGCGTCATGGTCATGAACATCGCCATCCGAACGCTGATCCTGGCCGGCGGCCAGGTACACCTGTACACGGGCGGCGGCATCGTGGCGGACTCGCAGCCGGCGGACGAGTATCGCGAGACCGAAGCGAAAGCCTTGGGGATGAGGCGGGCCCTGGGGATCGAAGGGTGACCCGGCCCCGCGTTTTTCTCAGCTCATTTGATTTCGTGAATGGAGAGGGCGATGGCGCAACGAAGACGGAACCGAACATCCAAGGAGAGGGCAACCGGCGCCATTGTCCCCCCGGAGCGAATCGATGGGTCGATCTTCCTGATCCGGGAACAGAAAGTGCTCCTGGACACCCTCATGAATCCACCCGGACCCAAGAAAAAACTCATCGGATCCGCAACGGAGATGGACGAATGAACCCGCGAGTTTATCTGAACGGAAAGATCGTCGAGTCGAACAAGGCTTGCGTGCCGGCGTCGAATCCGTCGCTGCTTCACGGGGTGGGGCTGTTCGAGACGCTTCGGGTCTATGACGGGCGGGTTTTCGCGCTGGAACGGCACGTGGAGCGGATGAAAGCGTCGGCGGACAAGCTGAACATGCCGGTGCGCGAGCAGATCGAGCGGGCGGCGGATGCGGTCGAAGAGGTGGTCGAAACGAATCGGCTCAGGAATGCGCGGGTCCGGTTCACGGTTACGCCTCCGGGGCAGATGGAGCCGGCCGACGAGCCGACGCTGCTCGTGGCCGGGCAGGAGACTGCCGGCTATCCGCAGGAACTCTACGAGCGGGGGATGACCGTATACGTCTGCACGGACTACCGCCAATCGCGACAGGACCCGCTGGCGGGGCACAAGACCACCAGTTACTTCCCGCGATTGCTCGTGCTTCGCAACGGCCAGGACCGCGCGTGCGGCGAGTCGCTCTGGTTCACCCCGGAGAACCACCTGGCTGAAGGGTGCCTCAGCAACGTGTTCATCGTGAAGGACGGCACGCTGCTCACTCCGCCGCTGGATACTCCCGTGCTGCCGGGCATCACGCGGGCCATCGTGCTGGAACTGGCGGAAAAGGCGAGGGTCCCCTGCGAAGAGCGGCCTTGCACGATCAACGACCTGCTTGGAGCGGACGAGGTGTTCCTGACCAACGCGATCATGGAAATCATGCCGGTGACCCGGGTGGAAAAAAAAGAGATCGGAGCGGAAAAGCCCGGAGCGATCACGAAGCTACTGGCTGAGGCGTACCGGCAGCTGACGGCGACGGGCGGGAGTTGAGAAACAGCGGGGCGAGAGGGGGACAGTCCCCGGGTATATCGACCGGGAATGGTGAGGCATTGTCTTGGACTTGAACGCACCGAACATCATTCGCATCACCTGCGGGCCGGGGCTGACTCCATACCTCCAGAAAGAAGTCGAGGCCCTGGGATACGCGATCGAGGGCGCGCATGAGACCGCCGTCGAGATCCGCGGTACGCCGGTCGACGCGATGAGGCTGAATCTCCACCTGCGGACCGCCAACCACGTTCTGCTGCTGCTCGCCGAGTTTCCGTGCGCCAGCGCGGACGACCTGTACCGGCACGTGTCGTTCATCGAGTGGGAAGAGCTGCTCTCGCCGGACGGTTACCTCAGCGTGATGGCCAGCGGTGACAGCCGGGCGATCGACAACTGGCTGTTCGTGAGCCGGAAGGTCAAGGACGCGATTGTGGATCGGATCGCGAGCGTGGCCGGCCGCCGGCCGAACTCCGGGCCGGAGAAGAACGCGTTCGTGGTCAACTGCTACTGGGTCAAAGACCGCTGCTGGCTCTATCTGAACACGTCGGGCCAGAAACTCTCCGACCGCGGCTATCGCAAGATGCCGCACAAGGCCCCGATGCGCGAGACGCTGGCCGCCGGCGTGCTCCTGGCCGCCGGCTACGACGGTTCGCAACCGCTGGTCAACCCCATGTGCGGCAGCGGCACGCTGGCCATCGAAGCCGCCCTGATCGCGACTCGACGAGCACCGGGCCTGCTGCGGAGCAACTTCGGGTTCATGCACTGGCTCGGCTTTGACGAGCAGACGTGGCAGGCATTGCGACGGGAGGCGGGCAAGAAGAACGTGAGAAGTCAGGGGACAGGAGGCAGGAGGCAGGAGACGGATGACAGGAGGCAGGAAACGGGCATCGAGAAAAAGGCGTCAGGATCATTTTCCGCGGGCAATCAATTCATCCTGACACCTTTTTCTCTGGAAAGGCCGGCGGGTGGAACGGCGGCGATCGTCGCGACCGACATTGACGACCGGGCGCTTCGGGCGGCTGAGCAGAACGCCAGGACGGCGGGCGTCGACCACCTCATTCAGTTCAGGCAATGCGATTTTGCCGACACGCCCATCCCGGAAGGCCGGGGCATCGTGCTCCTCAATCCCGAGTACGGCCAACGGTTGGGTGAGATCGGCACCTTGGAGAAGACCTACGAACGAATCGGCGATTTCTTCAAACAGAAGTGCCCCGGCTGGACGGGCTGGATCCTGACCGGCAACCCCCCTCTCGCGAAAAGGGTCGGTTTGCGGGCGAGCCGAAGGATTCCGTTCTTCAACGGGCCGATCGAATGCCGGCTGCTCAAGTACGAACTCTATACCGGTACGCGGGAAAAGTACGCGCGCGAAAACCACCACGACCACCTCGAGTCGTCATAGGCCGCGACACCACACAGTAGCCGCAGACACGGAGCGAGCACGGTCCGTCGGAACCGACGAGATCGCCCTTTCGAGCATTGCGTTTTCGGAGTCGCACTTTGGGGTGAGAAGGTGCGTGCGTCCGGGCTTCCATGAAGCCTTTCTGGCCCGGCCTTGTGCTCCACTGGCCGTCCGCCTTTTCGATGCCATTGGAGCGGAGACCTGCGGGGTGCGTGACCGTTCACGGCGGGCGGCGGTTCAGAGCCCGGGAGAACCACTCTTTCATGGAATCAGAGCGGACTCGTCCCGGCGAAGTCCGCCGCGGCGGACGAAGCCGGAAGCGATGGGTCGGGCCGGCGGGGGTCGAGGGGGAAGGGCCATCGGCCCGTCGGACGCGTCGATCGTCTCCCACGCCCGCTCCCTGGGCGTACCGCGGGTGACCTGCAACGGGCGAGAATTCCGCCGAGTACCGAATCTGCGCGTTGAAACCGGCTCGCGGAGTAACCCCAAACAAGCACCAGCCGGTTGTTGCCAGCAGCTCCGAAGCCGATCAGGCATCAGGCAACCAGGGTCGCGAATTCTCGCCGAGCAGGCCCCTCCCCTGTTCAGGCCCCCGTTGGCTATAATGTTAGAGGGTGTGTGCGAGGGGGACGGCCCCCATTTCGCGGCAGGCTTTGGACGTACTGAGTCAACCGCGTGCTCGAACCCAACCTTTGCCCGAGCGAAATGGGGACAGTCCCCGGGCTTCTCCCACACCCTCTTACACGTACCCCCCAAGTCCGGAGGCGGAGTTCGGCCAGCGATGCAAACGGGCGCAGGACGGCCTGAGAGGGCGATGCGAACGCCCCGGAGAGATCCGGGCGGACGGACGGCCTTTACCCTCATCGAGGTCC
>JAPKGY010000176.1 GCA_026647385.1 Phycisphaerae bacterium
CGACCGTGGGATACCTCCGTAAGAGAGAGGCATGATCCAACGGGGTCGGGCGGCATGGATCGCCACGGCAACTCACCCGCGGAGAGATCGCCTCGCCACAAAACACCGCTTTTCACACACCTTCTTACCGAAAACGGCGCTGGACACGGGGTGTGTGGCCGTCGGTCCCGACGACAAGGCCGCATGCGAATCACCGGAGACTACTGCAGCAGCTTGGCCAGTTCGTCCGGGGTGGTGACCGGGCGGCTGCACGTGTGATGGCGGCAGACGACGGCCAGGGGTTGGCCTTTGGGTTGGACGGTCTGCTCAAGTGCCGGCGGCTTGCTCCGCGGGTCGGCTGGATCTATCAGCAAGACGACGCGGTTGAAATCGCACACCCGGTCGATCGTGCGGAGCAGCGCGCGGGTCTCGTCGCGGGACGGATCGCCGATGACGGTGATCTCGCGCGGGCCGGCCAGATCGAAGTGGACGGCGGCCAAAAACCGCTCGCTGCCGTAAGCGATGTTTCCGACCCGACCGGCCAGAGCGCGGATCGCCCGGCGGGCGATGTCCTCAAGATCGGCGCGGTCGCACATGTGCGCCAGACGCAGCAGGTTCATGATCGCGACCGAATTGCCGGACGGGACGGCCCCATCGCGCGAATCCTTGGATCGGACGATCAGCGGCTCGGCATCGACGGCGGTGTAGAAAAACGCGCCGCCCTCGGCATCGGCGCAACGGGCGATCATATCGTCGGTCAGACGCAGGGCCTCCGTGAGCCAACGGTACTCGAACGTCGTCTCGTACAGTTCAATCAGACCTTCGGCGAAGAAGGCGTAATCGTCGAGGAATCCCGGCGTGTGAGCGCGCCCCTGACGATAGGCCCGCAGGAGGCGGCCCCGTTCATCACGCATTTTGTGCAGGATGAACGCGGCGGCCTGCGCGGCGGCGGCTGTATCGCGCGGTTCGTCGAGGAGGCGCCCCGCGCGGGCGAGCGACGCGATCATCAGGCCGTTCCAACTCGTGAGAATCTTGTCGTCGAGGCCCGGCGGGGCCCGTCTCGCCCGCACCGCCAGCAGCTTCGCCCGGCCTTCCCTCAAGATCGTCCGCAGCCGTTCGGGTTCGACCCCGTTGAGTTTGGCGACTGCCTCCAATGGCCGCTGAACGTTGAGAATGTTGTGCCCCTCCCAGTTGCCGGCGTCGGTCACGTCGTAGTAGCTGCAGAACAGCTCGCCCGCCTCCGCCCCGAGCACCGCGAGAATCTCCCGTTTCGACCAGACGTAGTAGCGTCCCTCGACGCCCTCGCTGTCGGCGTCGCGACTGGAGTAGAACCCCCCTTCCGGCGCGCGCAGGTCGGCCAGCACGTAGTCGAGAATGTCCGCGGCCACATCGGCCCAGCGTTGCCTGCCGGTCACCTGAAACGCATCGAGATACGCACCGGCAACCAGGGCCTGGTCGTACAGCATCTTTTCGAAATGCGGCACGAGCCAGTCCGGGTCGGTGCTGTATCGGGCGATGCCGCCGCCCAGGTGATCGTAAATGCCGCCCCTGGCCATGTGATCGAGCGTGAGTTCGACCCGTTCAAGCAGCCGGGCGTCGGGCCTGCCCGTCGCCTTCGTGCGCAGATACTCGCGAAGCATGAGGCTCATGCCCTGCGACGGCGGAAACTTGTTCGCGTCGCTGAGCAAACCTCCCGTGCGCGGATCGAAGGCATCCGCCAATCCATGGACCGCCTGCGCAACGCGATCGCTCGAAAGACCGCCGCTGGACGGCGCAACCATGGACACCTGACGGACGGCGTCGGTCAGAGAGCGGGCGGCTTCAGCCACCCGGGGGCGATCTTCCTTCCACACGCGGGCGATGCCGACGAGCACGTCGCGAAAGCCCGGCCTACCCCATCGGCTGTCCGGCGGAAAGTACGTACCGGCGAAGAACGGTTGCTGGTCGGGGGTCAGGAAGACGCTCATCGGCCAGCCGCCCTGCCCCTGGTTGTAGAGCAGCGTGGCATTCATGTAGATCTCGTCGAGGTCGGGACGTTCCTCGCGATCGACCTTGATGGAGACGAAGTGCTGGTTGAGGAGGACGGCGATCTCTTCGTTCTCGAAGCTCTCGCGCTCCATGACGTGACACCAATGGCACGCGGCGTAACCGATACTCAGGAAGATCGGCTTGTCCTCCCGGCGGGCGCGATCAAGAGCCTCGCGCCCCCACGGATACCAGTCCACGGGGTTGTGTGCATGCTGAAGCAGATAGGGACTGGTCGAGTCGGCCAAATGGTTCGCACGAGCGGACTTTGCCGCAATGGTTGCATCCGGCACGATGGGTTCTCTCCTCCGGTTATCCGGGTCGACGGTGGTCAGGACCGCCAAGACTCCGAAAAAACCGACCGCAAGCGACCCGATCGCAAACATCGATGGCGGGGAATGCGGCATCATTGGCCCGCGTGGCCAGGAATAGCCGATTATCGGACGCCCGCGGCTCACGACGAGTCGATTGTAGGAGCCGCATGTCACGCTGACGAACGCCTAAACGCAGGCTGTATCGCAAGTTGGACCACGTCAGGTCCGATATGGGAGGTGGATTCTCCACGGGTGTTCGAGCGCCGGCCTTGGGTGTCGGCCGGCGAACCCGCGACTGCGACAGGATGGCCGCCATGAGCACCGTCAGCCCGGCTTCGCGCCCCTTCGGCCTGGACGTTGCGTCGCATGCGATCGCCGAGCAGGTGGGCACGTCGGCCCGCACACGTAGGGCCGCGGTCGCGCTCGTGCTGATTGCCCTCGGCGCCACGGCGCTGAGAGGGTGGGACATGGCCAGGCCTTACGCCTCCAGCGACCAGGCCACCCTGCCCTCGCTGATCCACCACAGCTATGGCGTGCGGTGGCTGATCGAACGCAGCTATGGCCCGGTGACGGAGACGGTCAATCGGGCTTTCGCGGGCCTGTTGTCGGCGTTGCACCTGCCCATTGGCGAGACGGCGGACCGATTCCCCGGAATGCTGATCGGCGTCGCCCAGGTGCTGGTCACGTACCCGTTGATGAAGCGACTGCGGCGTTCCACCGGCGAAGCGGTTGTGGGATCGCTGGTCGCCACCGTGCTTCCGCTGCTGGTTACCGACAGCCGGATGATCTGGGGCTGGGGGTTCCTGAGCATGTGGCTGTTTACCGGCTCGGTCGCACTATGGGCAACCCTGGCTTATCTCGACGACCGCCGACCGATCCACCTGGCGGTGGCGGGTTGTGCGTTGACGGCCCACTGCCTGAGCAACGTGTACGCCTTCGCTCTGCCCGCGACGCTGATGGTTCTGTGGCTCAAGGCACTGTGGGGGAGCCGTCGATCAAACGAGACCGTCGATGACCCAGATCGGTCCCCCATCTCGCTTGCAGCGGCGCTGGTGGGGTTCGTTCTGCCCTGCGTCGTGGCGTTGGCCATCATCATCGGGGCCTGGTGGCTTACCGGTCACGGGCAAATCGGACACCTCATTGAGAAACATCAACACGGAACGGCCGGTTTCCATTGGGACCAGATCGCCCGGATGCCGGTCATGTGGTCGAAGCACTACGGTTATCTGTCGGGAATCGTAGCCGCGGCCGGCCTGATCGCGTATACCTTCGCGCGGCACGATCGGCGCCGGCTGATGGGCTTGTGGGCGTGGCTCGGACTGCTGCCCGTGTGGCTGCTCAGCGACTGGGAGCGCATCGGGTACGCATCCGCTTACTTCATCGAGACGTCGTATGCGGCGGGTCTGCTCGGCGTCTGCCTGGTTTTCGATCTGTGCCGTCGATTGGCGGATCGGCGGCTGCTCCGCGGATGCGTGGCGGCGGCGGGTGTGCTGGCGATCACTCATACCGCGGCGGGCACGATCGACGACTGCGTCGGCCTCGGCCGGCTGAGGCCTTGGACCGGCATCACCAACTGCCCGATGACGTTCCGCCAGGACATCGGATGCAAAGGGGCGGGTGGGTACGTACGCGAGTTCGTGCCCATCGACGCAGCCGTGCTTTCGCTGCACGGCAACCGAGGCTGCGAAGCGCCGGTGACCGAGTATTACCTCGGCAGGCGAGCATTGGCGGGACACGACCAGAACCCCCGGATCCTCCCCGACCTGCTGGCAGCGCTGCGCGCCGAGACCGACGCGATCCTCACGCCGGCCGACCACGCCGACCTGCTGAAGGAGATGCCGGAGTTTGAGCGCGTCTGCACGATCCGCGTGTCCGGCGAACCGGTCCTGTTCGTCTACGCCCGCTCCGCGCTCGATCTGCCCGTGATCGACGAGGAGGCTTCGGAACTGAATCGCCGATACGACGAGCGATTCATGCCCCGACACATACCGATGGCGTTACCGGCACCGGCGGGCTACGGGGCCAAGCTCCTCCTTTATCAGCAGACGGTCAGGCAGCTCAAGCAGCGGGCCGTACCGTTTCCACGACACTGATTGCCACCCGACGGTTATCGGATTCGGGCGTAACTCGCCGGCCGCGGGGCAAAATGGGGACAGGCACTGCCTTGAGGCGATAGGCACGGAGGGCAGGGATTGCCTGAAGACCCAGACCTTCCCGTCGTCGGAGATCCGAGACGGGCGGAGCCAGTCCCCATTTTGCCCGTCACCGCGAGCCCCCAACCAGCCGGATTATCGGCATCCGCGTGCCGCTCGTGTTTGTCGACGCCGGGCAGCGAATCGCCGCTCAGGCGAAGCGGGCATCGACCCGATACTGAGATCGGCCCGGCAGCGAGGCCAGCCACACGACTTCTGGGGACCTCATGATGCGTAGTGCGATGTTCTGGTTGGTGACCGCCGCCCTGTGCTGCGGTCTGGAATGCCTGCCCATCGGACAAACGGGGGGCGGGGACAACGGCCTGACCGACGGCTCGGGCGATCAGACGGCCGATCCCGGCGGAGGCGATCCGGGCGACTCGCAGGTCGACGGCGCGGCTGCGGGCTGCCACAGCGGCACGTTCGAATGCTCGGACGGACCTGAGTGGCACACTTGCGGCACGTGGCGGTTTGACGCCACTGGAGCCGACTCGTTTACCGGCACCGGCACGATCACGCTTCCGGGAGAGTCGACGCCGATTCAGCTCACGCTGTCGGGTGCGTTTGACCCCACCGCGACCGAACTGGAACTCACGCTGACGGGAGTGCTCGGCGAGGGCTCGGGAACCCTGCATGCCGGTCACGTCGGGCCGACGCCGGAGATCACCGGAGACTGGACGTTCAGCATCGGCCCGGACGCGGACGGAGATGAAATCGTCGGTCAGATCAGCGGGACCTCCTGCGACTCGCTGGAGTGAGGTGGAGCGGATGATGAGCAAACCCAAGCGATATATCAGTCTGCTCGCGGTGGCCGGCCTGGTCCTGACGATCGCGGCGACGGAGGCGCGGGCTCAGTTGAACGATACCGACCTGCGGCAACTGGCCGAGCAAGGTCAGGCGGACGAATGGACGTTCTCCGTGGGACGAAATTCGGTCACCGACAAGCCCCTGACCACGATCTGCAACCTGCAGGAGCCGGTGGACTGGCAAGCCACCGGGCGATTCAGGGACCCGGTCGGGCCGGAGACGGGCGCGGTCGTGCTGCCGACGAGTTGGGATTGGCGATCGGTCGGCGGCTGCACGCCGGTGAAGAACCAGGCATCCTGCGGAAGCTGCTGGGCGTTCGGAACGGTCGGCGCGCTGGAGTGCGCGATTCGGATCAACGACGGCGTGACGACGGACCTGTCCGAGCAATACCTGGTGAGTTGCAACCTGAGCGGGTGGAGCTGCTCGGGCGGCTGGTTCGCGCACGATTACCACTGGGATACCGCCGGCGCCGATGGCGGCGGGATCGGCGCGGTCCTCGAGGCGGTCAAGCCGTACACTGCCACGGACCAGGCATGCGGCGGACCGTTCGCCCATCCGTACGCGCTGAACTCATGGTACTACGTCAGCTCGTCCGGCGGGGTACCGAGCACGACCGCGATCAAACAGGCGATTCTGCTGTACGGGCCCGTATCCGTGGCGGTCTACGTCAACAACGCGTTCCAGGCCTACCGCAGCGGCGTGTTCAACGGTTGTGCCAACGGAACGGTGAACCACGCCGTGGTGCTGGTCGGATGGAACGACGCCCAGCAGGCGTGGATCCTGCGAAACTCGTGGGGCTCCGGCTGGGGCGAGAGCGGCTACATGCGGATCCGGTACGGTTGCTCCAAGGTCGGGTACGGCGCGTGTTACGTCGACTACGGAGCGGGCAACCCGGGCTCACAGATGCTGGCGCCGGCGAACTACGCGACGCTGGAAGGGGCGTCGGCGGAGTTCACATGGGACGCGGTTGACGGCGCGAGCGAATACTGGCTGGGTGTCGGCACGACGGCGGGCAAATGCAATCTCTACAGCCGGTCGCAGGGGACGAATACGTCGGCCACAGTGGATCGGCTTTTGACCAACGGCAAGCCGCTGCACGTGAAGCTGTACACCCGGATCGACGGCCAGTGGTACGCCCGGCCTTACGTCTACACCCACTACATCTCATCGTCGCCCTCGCTATGTCGCCCGCGGCGATCGCGGCCGCGGCAGCGGGTTCCGGCCGCCCCGACAT
>JAPKGY010000177.1 GCA_026647385.1 Phycisphaerae bacterium
CAAGCCGGGGCCGCCTTGTTGCCCCCCCCTCCGCCCGATCCCCCCTCGGGGAGGGAGTGCCCCACATCCTGCCGAAAGTCGTGAGATCAGGCCAGGCCGGACACGACCGTCCCGGGCGGGATGCCCAATATTTGGCTCCAGGGAGCGAAATAGGCAATTTACCTCATGGCGAAGCCCCGGCGTTTCGCGGAGGATGAAGGAAGCGGTGAACCCGCTTGAGCAACGGGCCGTCCTGGCAGCTACTCCACGACCCCCGACCGGCAGCCAGGATGGCCTTTTTTTGTCGGCTGCGTCGCGTCCTGCCGCACGCGCACGGAACCCCCGGGCCGGATCCCTCCCATCCCCCCTGCACGGCTCATCCCGCTCGTCGATTTGTGACAATCCATTGACGCTGTAAGAGGGTCCGGTGTCCCAGTGGAAAGCCCACGAGGATTCTTCACGAACCGGGATGCCGAGGAACCGCGATGGGTCAGGCCGTGGAGTCGGCGTCGCCGTCGGACGCGGATGCGGGGGCATAGAGCAGGAACGCCGCCAGGAGGAGTCCGCCAGCCATCGCCAGGAGGAGGGGGCGCTGCGGCGACCTGGCGAACAAATCCTCGTAGGGCCAATCCGGCAGCCATCGGGCC
The DNA here is from genome assembly GCA_026647385.1 of Phycisphaerae bacterium. Taxonomy (GTDB): domain Bacteria; phylum Planctomycetota; class Phycisphaerae; order UBA1845; family PWPN01; genus JAPKGY01. The sequence continues at coordinate 627 of JAPKGY010000177.1, forward strand.
AGGACCGCCACACAGCGCGAGGAATTCTCCTCGGGTATCACCTTGGCAGGTTGCGTCGTCGGCACGGCGAGGTCGGGGCTCACGGAAGCCAGTTCGTCCGGGGACCACTGAATGACGCGTTCGCCGGGAGGCCGAACGTTCAACTCGCGGCGGATCACCCGCTCGTTCACCTGGGGGTCGGTCATGAGGGCCTGGGCCCGAGCCTGATCGCGGGCGACCTGGGCTTCCAGGTCGGCTACGAGGGCCTCCAGGGCTCGCTCGTGGGCGCGCATCTGCTCCTTCTCGACCCAGAGGGGAACGAGCACGCAGGGCGCGAAGATCAGCAAGGCCAGCCCGGTCAGAACCCAGAACATGATGGGATGTGCAGCCGACGCGGCGGGGGATACCGTCCCACCGTTGCCCGGTCCGCTCGCTTGGGCCTGCTCTTGGCTCATGTCAGAGGACCTGCGGGACAAAGCCGAAATCGCTCGCCGGGGGCGATTCCCGCAGGCGTCGCCCCCGGCTGGTCACACGAGATCGTGTCACTTATTCCAGAACTGGCCGCCGAAAACCGCCTCGTCCTGGAGATGCTCCTCGATCCGCAGGAGCTGGTTGTACTTGGCGATTCGATCGGTTCGGCTGGCGCTGCCGGTCTTGATCTGGCCGGCGTTCGTCGCCACGGAGATATCCGCGATGGTCGTGTCCTCGGTCTCGCCGCTGCGATGGCTGATCACCGCGGTGTAGCCGTTCCGCATGGCCAGGTTGATGGCGTTGAACGTTTCGGTCAGCGTCCCGATCTGGTTCACCTTAACCAGGATCGAATTGGCGACGTTCTCCTTCAGGCCGCGGGCAAGCCGCTGGACGTTGGTCACGAAGATGTCGTCGCCCACAAGCTGCATCCTGGCGCCCAGCTTGGCCGTCAGCTTGGCCCAACCCGCCCAGTCGTCCTCAGCCAGGCCGTCCTCGATGCTGCGGATCGGCCACTTCTGGGCCTTCTCGGCCCAGTACCCGATCATTTCGTCGGCACTGGCTATTCTATCGGGAGCGGACTTGAAAAAGCAGTAACCTTCCTTGCCCTTTTCGCGAGCCTCGCTGTACAACTCGCTGGCCGCCGGGTCCAGGGCGAAGAAAACCTGCTCCCCGAGCTTGTAGCCGGCCTTCTCGACGGCCAAGGCGATGACCTCGAAGGCCTCGTCGTTGCTCTTGAGGTTCGGCGCGAAGCCGCCCTCGTCGCCGACGGCCGTGTTGTAGCCCTTGCCCTTGAGGACCCCCTTGAGGGCGTGGAAGATCTCGGTACCCCAGCGCAAAGCCTCGCGGAAGGAGGTCGCCCCCCACGGCTGAATCATGAACTCCTGGAAATCGACGTTGTTGTCGGCGTGCTTGCCGCCATTGAGGATGTTCATCATCGGCACGGGCAGGACGTGGGCGCCGGTGCCGCCCAGGTAGCGGAACAGGGGCAACGCGCTGGATTCCGCCGCCGCCTTGGCGGCTGCCATGGACACCGCGAGCATCGCGTTGGCACCCAGGGTGCCCTTGTTCGGCGTCCCGTCCAGCTCGATCATGGTCTTATCGAGGATTTCCTGGTCGCATGCGTCCAGGCCGATCACCGCGTCGGCGATCTTCGAGTTCACGTTCTCGACCGCCTTGAGGACGCCTTTACCCAGGTACCGGCTCTTGTCGCCGTCGCGAAGCTCGACCGCCTCATGCTCGCCGGTGGACGCCCCGGAGGGCACCGCCGCCTGGCCGGCGCAATCGTTGGCCAGAACCACCGTTGCTTCAACCGTGGGGTTGCCGCGCGAATCCAGGATCTCCCGGGCACTCACATGGATGATTTCCGTCTCTGTGGACATCTTTTATCCTTGCCTGAGTCAAAGTAGCTGCGAGGGTTCGGAAAAGGCGAACCATACCTCCCCACCGGGCCGCTCCCGGCAAAACCGAGCATACTCTACCGCTTGCGGGGGTGGCGTCAAGAATAAGCGTCAGGACGGCCGGGAACGATGATCGAGCCCGCGGAGTCGCGCAGCGAACGGATCAACGAGCCGAGCGCGGGGCGGACGAGGACGCCGGATCGTTGCCGGCGCAGGTGCAGTGGTCGCAGGTCAATGGTTGGCCGTCGGGACCGACGGGTTTCTTTCCGCCGCAGGAACCCGAAGGCCCCTGCCTCCCCAGGATCACGCCGAGGGCGATGCCCGCGAAGGCGAGGCTGAATACGACGATCGCCAGGACCATCACCCAGGCCACTGCTCGATACCACCTTTCCTGGCGCCGGCCAGCTCGATCCCGACAGGCGCGCTCAAACGGAAAAACACCGTCCGCCTCGTTCGAGTCGCCGCGGCTCCTTGTTTTCTCCGTTCGTCGGCCATGGTTCGATCCTCGATTTCTCCGGACTCATCAGATCTCCCCGCGCAGGTGGAGGTAATCTTGAAGCATGTGGTTCTCGACGCGAATCGCCTGGAGCTGGCTCTTGATCATGTCGCCGATCGAGACGACGCCGATGAGCCGCTGGTTCTCGACGATCGGCAGATGGCGAATCCGGTTCTGGGTCATGACCTGCATGACGTACTGGACGTCGTCGTCGGGCAGACCGCAGATCAGGTCCTTGGTCATCACCTCGCTGACGAGCCGATCGGCGAAGCCCTTCGGATCGCGATTGACCGTCCGCAGGACGTCGCGTTCGGTGATGATCCCGACCGGCTCGCCGCCCTCGCCGACGACGAGCAGGGATGCGATGCCGTTGCGGCAGAGTTCGGCCACGGCTTCACGCACCGTCGCGGTCGGCTGGACGGTGCAGATAATCGCGTTCGCCTTGCCGTTCAGTACTTCCCGGATCTTCATGTCGAGCTACCCTCTCGCAAAACGCGGCTCCGTCGAGCCCATACCCCAAAGAGCAAACGGTCGGCTCCATCCGAGGCGCCGCGCGGGTCATTGGGGTCTCCTTTCGTCGGTCTCCTTCAGCGTGCGTCCGCCGGGTGACCGGCGGACCTCACCACGCGCCCGGCGGCGACCAGTGCGTCGAAAGCGGGCGTCGTTCGCTCCACCAATTCATCGCCCGGCCGGCGAACGAGCAACAGCACGGCGAGCCCGTGGTTAACCGCAAAATTGTAGCTTTCATCCGGGCCCAGAACCATCAGGGCCGTCGCCAGCGCATCGGCCGTCTCGCAGTCATCGTGGATCACGGTGGCTGACGCCAGGTCGTTTCGAACCGTACGGCCGGTCCGGGGATCGATTTCGTGGGAGATGCGGGCACCGTTGCTCATGTAGTAGTTGCGATAGTCGCCGGACGTCGCGACCGCTTTGTCGGTCAGGCCCAGGACTCGGTGTACCGCCCGCCCCTCGTCGGCGGGCTTTTCGATGGCGATCCGCCAAGGTCTGCTCTCGTGGTTGAGCCCGCCGACCCGGACCTCGCCGCCGACCTCGACCATGTAATCAAGGATTCCCTTTGACTCGATCAGTTTGGCCACCCGGTCGACGGCGAACCCTTTGGCGATGGCGGACAGATCGCAATAAACGTCCGGGCGTTGCTTGCGGGCGGTGCGGGTGGCTGGGTCGATCGCCACCAGATGGTACCCCACGCGCTGTTTCATCTCAGCCAGCGTCGCATCCGACGGCGGCTCGACGGGCCGACTTTCCGGGCCAAAGCCGTATGCATTAACGATGGGCCCCACGGTGATGTCAAACGCCCCCCCGGTCAGATCGCTGATCTGCATCGACCGCTGGAGGACGTGGAACAGCTCGTCGGAGAGCTGGAACGGCGTACCCTCGGCATGCCGGTTGAACCGGGACAACTCGGACTCGGGCTTATAGGTCGACATGCGATGGTCGACCTCGGCCAGGCAGGCGTCGACGGCGGCCTTGAGCTTTTCCTCGTCGCGAGGTCCGAATCGGAAGCCCCTGGTCACGACCTTGACCGTCCAGGTCGTGCCCATGGTCTCACCGGTGAGCTCCCCCAGGCGGACTTTCGGCTGCAACAGGGAAACGGCGATCCCCGCGAGCAGGGCCAGAACGACCATGCGGGGCAGCAGGTGCGGGAGCCGCGATGGAGAGGTTTGCTCGCTCATGGTGTCGGCCCGGGTGTTTGGGATCGGTCAACCGCCAAAGTCATCCAGCCTGATGTTCTCACGCTCGACGCCCTGGTTCAGAATCATATCGATGCAGGCGCTGTTCATCATCGGAGGCCCGCACAGATAGTACTCGATGTCCTCGGGCGCCGGGTGACTCTTCAGATAGTTCTGGTAGACGACCTGATGGATGAACCCGGTCGGTCCTTTCCAGTTGTCCTCGGGCATGGGCTCGCTGAGGGCGACGTGCCAGGTGAAGTTCGGGTTCTCCCGGGCGATCATGTCGAAGTCGTCCTTGTAGAACAGCTCCCGCAGGCTGCGAGCGCCGTACCAGAAGCTGACCTTGCGGTTCGTCCTGATCCGGCGGAACTGATCGAAGATGTGCGAACGCATGGGAGCCATTCCGGCGCCGCCGCCGATGAACAGCATTTCCGCGTCGGTCTCCTGGGCGAAGAATTCGCCGAACGGGCCGGAGATCGATACCTCGTCGCCCGGTTTGAGGCTGAAAATATACGAGGACATCAGGCCGGGCGGGGTCCCCGGAGGCGCTTTGGGCGGCGGAGTCGCGATCCGCACGTTCAGCATGACGATGTCGTCCTCGAGCGGATAGTTCGCCATCGAATACGCCCGCTCGATCGGCTCGGCGAGGGTGGCGGAAAGCTTCCACAGGTCGAACCGGTCCCAGTCCGCCTTGAACCGCGGATCGACGTCGAAGTCCTTGAAGTGGACGGTGCAGGGCGGGGCCTTGATCTGGATGTATCCGCCGGCCCGGAACTTGAGCTTCTCGCCCGGCGGCAGCTCGAGCACCAGCTCCTTGATGAACGTGGCCACGCTTCGATTCGAGCGTACCTTGCAGGTCCATTGCCTGACCGCGAAGATCTCGGGCGGCAGCGAAATGCGCATGTCCCCCTTGACCTTGACCTGGCAGGACAAGCGAACGCCTTCGCGGGCCTGGCCGCGGGTGATGTGCGAGAGTTCGGTCGGCAGAATGCTCCCCCCGCCACCGAGGACCTTGACCTTGCAGACGCCGCAGCTGCCCTTGCCCCCGCAGGCCGACGGGATGAAGATCTTGCGTTCCGCCAACGTACCGAGAAGCGTGCCTCCGGCGTTGACCCGCATGTCCTTGTCCGGGTCGTCGTTGACGTGGATCGTCACCTCGCCGCTGCTGACCAGCTTGGCCCTGCAGACCAGCAGCACACCGACCAGCGAGACGATAACGCCGGTGAACATCAGGACGCCCAGCAGAACGATGAGTACGCCGCTCGCCATTCCTCGACCTCTCAGAGGGTGATGCCCGACAGAGCCAGAAAGCCCATCGCCATCAAGCCGGTAATAATGAACGAGATCCCGAGCCCGCGCAGCGGGCCGGGCACGTCGCTGTACCGCATGCGCTCGCGGATCGCCGCCAGGGCGACGATTGCCAGCGCCCAGCCGATCCCGCTGCCCAGGCCGAACACGACGCTCTCGCCGAAGTCATAATCACGCTCCACCATGAACAGCGCGGCCCCGAGGATCGCGCAATTGACGGCGATCAGGGGGAGGAAAACACCCAGCGTGTTGTAGAGCTTCGGCGCAAAGCGCTCGACGGCCATCTCCACGATCTGAGTCATGGCCGCGATCGTACCGATGTAGCTGATGAACCCGAGAAAGGTCAGATCCACGTTTTTCAGGTGCGGGCCGACGACCGGGACCCAGGTCAAGGCGTTGGGTTTCAGCAGATAGTTCAGAATCAGACAGTTCATGGGCGTGGTGATCGTCAACACAAAGATCACCGCCAGTCCGAGCCCCAGCGAGGTTTCCACCTTCCGCGAGCAGGCCAGAAAGGAGCACATGCCCAGGAAGAACGCCAGAGCCATATT